>CAMWQZ010000093.1 GCA_947176515.1 uncultured Bacteroidales bacterium
CCTATGACCTCTATGCTCCCGGATGGGCTTCTAAACCCGACTACGAATGGGCTTTCGAAGACCAGGCGCCTTTCCTCGCAGGCGAATATGTTTGGACAGGCATTGACTACCTCGGCGAACCGACCCCCTATAACGTAGACTGGTCTATTCTGACCAACTTCCAGAGCCCCGAAGAAAAAGCCAAGGCTGAAGAAGCGCTTCTCAAACAGGCCAAGACTCCTCCACCTGCCCGTAGCTCATACTTCGGCATCATCGATCTTGCAGGCTTCCCCAAAGACAGATTCTATCTCTATCAGTCTCGTTGGCGTCCCGAACTCCCGATGGCTCACATCCTGCCCCACTGGAATTGGGAGAACCGCGTTGGCGAAGTTACACCTATCCATGTCTATACCTCAGGTGACAGCGCCGAGCTTTTCATCAACGGCAACTCACAGGGCATGAAGAAAAAAGGCGACCTCGAATATCGCTTGCGTTGGGATGACGTTGTTTACGAGCCTGGTGTAGTTGAAGTTGTTGCATATAAAGACGGTAAAGAATGGGCCCGTGACCGCGTCCAGACCACAGGCAAGCCGACACAGCTTAAACTTTCAAAAGATTATGTAGGCGACGATTTGATTTACGTCCGCGTAGAAGTTGCCGACAGCAAAGGCCAGATGGTGCCCGACGCCAACAATAATCTGTCATTCTCACTCTCAGGTCCCGGCAAGATAGTAGCATGTGACGCAGGCGACCCCACCTCTCACATACCATTCTACTCAACCGAGCTCCCGGCCTTCAACGGACTCTGCTCAGTCGTAATCAAACGCACAGGCAAAGGCAAAATCACCCTCAACGCCAAATCCAAAGGCCTCAAATCCTCCAAAATCACATTGAATTAACCCCTCTCATTTAATTATACCACTTAGGCCAATTAGACTAATTAGTCCAATTGGCCTAAGTGGTCAATATTCACAAACAAACCACCTCTTATGTCTGAGACATTCCTTCCGGCTAAAGGCAACTATCGAAGTCTGATTGTCTTTCAAAAGACAGAGTGCATTTATGATATTACCTATTACTTCGCCCATAAATACTTTGCGAAAGGCGACCGCACTATAGATCAGATGATACAAGCTGCCAGAAGCGGCCGTCAAAACATCGCGGAAGGAGCCGCAGCAGCCACTACGTCAGCAGAAACGGAAATAAAGCTCATTAACGTGGCAAGAGCCAGCCTACAGGAGCTTTTACTTGACTATGAAGACTATTTAAGAGTACGAGGATTAGTTAAATGGGAATTATCTGACGAAAAAAGCATTCAATGCAGACGTGTGTGCTCAGCTCATAATGACTCAGAATTCTATCGAAATGCTATATTATCACGGAGTGATGAGACAATCGCCAATATTGCAATAACGCTGATTCACCAGACAGATGTTTTTCTACGAAAATTAATTATCCGACTTCAGACTGATTTTCTAAAAAATGGTGGAATAAAAGAACTAATGTACAAAGCTCGCACCACTTATAGAAATAATAAAATTTGATAAGGTAAACTGATGGGATATTTCGTAACTTTGCATTATGTCCGATTCTACTCTCAAACAAAAAACGGCTAAGGGACTGCTTTGGGGCGGCATTGGCAGCGGCGGCATGCAGTTGCTCAATCTTGCTTTCGGCATCATCCTATCGCGAATCCTCTCGCCTGGCGACTACGGGGTTGTGGGTGCGCTGACTGTTTTTTCAGCTGTCGCAACAATTTTTTCTGAGAGTGGCTTTACACTTGCAATTGTCAATCGTAAAACAGTCACTGACACTGATTATAGCTCAGTGTTCTGGTTTAATCTCGCTGTCGGTGCATTTTTCTATATTGCCCTATTCTTTCTCGCCGCGCCAATCGCTCGCTTCTATAGGACACCTGATATGGTTCCTCTCGCGCGTTTCCTATTTCTCAGCTTCTTTATCGGAGCTCTCGGCACTGCCCCGTCGGGCAATCTGCTGCGAAACCTCAAAATCAAACAGCGTAGCCAGTGCCTACTCGCTGCTGTTGCAGTGTCAGGAATTACCGGTGTAGGATTTGCGCTCGCCGGTTACGGGTATTGGGGTATTGCCGTTCAGACTGTACTATACTCACTCACTTACAATATTTTGCTATGGAGAGCAGCCAAATGGTGCCCGAGCCTGACATTTTCCATGGACTCAATACGGTCTATGTTGCCATTCAGCGTCAAGCAGATGGCGGTTGCTCTTTTCACTCATTTCAACAACAACTTCTTTGCCGTGCTTCTCGGCCGCTTCTACGGCATGATTAAGACAGGCTACTACACCCAGGGCAACAAATGGACAACGATGGGTTCATCTATTCTGTCGTCAATGATTTACAGTGTCGGGCAACCGGTCATGCGTCAGACCACCGACGACCCTGAGCGGCTACGCCGCGTGTTCCGTAAAATGCTCGCGTTCGTGTCATTCTTCAGCTTCCCGGCAATGTTCGGACTATGCATAATCTCGCGAGAATTTATCGTCATAGCCGTGACTGATAAATGGCTGCCTGCCGTAGCCGTGATGCAGATACTCTGCATAGGTAGCGCATTTCTCCCAATCACCACACTTTATGGCAACCTGTTCAACAGCATCAACCGACCGAGCATATATATGTGGAATACTATTGCTATCGGCACCATACAGACAGCACTTGCTATTGTCACATATCGTTTCGGACTCAACACTATGCTAACCGCCTATATTATCGCGAATATAGCATGGCTACTCGTATGGCAATATTTCGCTTGGCGAACTATCGGACTGCGGCTTCGCGACGTCCTTACCGACACCCTCCCATACATGACTATCGCCGCCGCAGTCATGGCGATTGCATGTCTTGCAGCATCGCCTGTCAGCAACATCTTACTCTCCTTACTCATAAAAGTAACGGTTGCTGCCAGCCTATATTTGCTGACAATGAAAATCTCTGGTTCCGCCATTCTCAACGAAACCATCGCTTATCTTAAAAAGAAAAACAAATAGGATTATTCTCTGACCTTGTTAGGAATATGGCGGCGCTTCTTTTCCTCAAGAATTTCTGAGACAGCGAGCAGGATGCCTGACTCCTCAACATTGCCAAACTCATCGTTAATCGCTGTGCCAAACATTCTCATTGTCGGCGACAGGCTCATATAAGCGTTGACAAGCGGCGGTATGTTAAGGCCATATTTGTGTACCTCACTGTTGAGAATCTTATAATCGGTCTTGAAATCATCGCCGGTAAACAATTTCTCCATATCAGCCTCTACATAATCAGTGTGTAGAGCCGTAATCGGCGACACGAGTTTATCGCGATCGGGGAAATGCTTGTTCATGAAGTAAAGTATCATGTCGCGGCACTTCTGTATATAGCTCGGATACATCGTCACCTTGCCAAAAAGATATTTAATGTCAGGGCAAACGACTGTCAGCGCGCCAAGTCCGTCCCAAAGGTTATCAAGCACGTAGATTGCTTTTGCACCGGCACGCGACGACTGATATTCAGGTCTGACGAAAGAGCGTCCGAGTTCGAGTGTATAAGGTAGATAATCTTTGAGAAATTCCTCTGAGAAGTTAAACATGTGGCTCGTAGCGATGCGTGGGCGGCCAGCCTCATCAACCTTTATATCTCTGCCACAAATAAAACGATAACCACCTAATATCAGTTTGCTTTCCGGCTCCCAGACTATAAGCTGGCGGCAGGGGGGATCCATCGTATCAAACTCATCGATATCACATTCCTTGCCCGTGCCGCCTCCTGCCTGTCGGAACGCAAGTTCACGCAGACGTCCAATCTCTCGCATTGTGTTAGGAGCGCAGTGAGCATCTACAACATATATTTCATTTCCTGCCTTATTGGTGTGACGCAGAAACCGGTCCTGGGTCAGCTCGGCTTCTATCAATTCGGTGTCTACTGGGTCAATAATGCGTTGGTTCATGCTTATATTTGGCTTGTGACTTATTATCAGTGGTTTTCTTGTAATTCTTTTTTCAATTCGTAGACTATGCGCCTCATAGCCTGTGCTTCTGCCTCAGCTTCTGCCCCTCCGGCGAGGCTCTGCCACGGTATCAGCTTGCCGCAGTTGATGCGGAACGTTTTACCTTCTGCTTTAAATACTTCTGACGGCAATAGAGCCATCTCAAAATTAAACTTCATGCCAAGACTTGTGCGGCGGCGCGCAAACGAGTAAAAGCGTTCAGAGTTTGTGCCGTCGAAATAGATTGGCACAATATCTCGCTGAAAAGCGATTGCTCGGTTGACAAACATTTTTTTCCATTCCAAATCAGCAATCTCGCCCCCTGCCTGAAGCTGGCGCGAAACCAGCCCTGCCGGGAATATCAGCACCGGATCATCGCCCTTCATCACATGGTCGATGGCTGTGAGCGATGCACGGCTCTGGTGACCATGCTTGTTAATCGGGAGAAAAACCGGTGCAAGCGGCTTAACAGCCATCAGCAGGTCATTGACTATAAACTTGACCTGACCTCCATAACGTCGGGTAAAATAGTCGATGAGAGCCATACCGTCAAGACCACCGAGGGGATGATTGCTCACTATTATAACGCGGCGTTTGCTGACAGGCGGCAGACGGTCGGCATTAACCATATCGACTTTAACATTGAGGTCAGTCAACACACCACGGCAAAAGTCTGCACCTTCCATCGGGAAGTTATGCTCGAGCAAAGCGTTAAGGCGTTCCTGGCAAATCAGGTTTTCAAGTTTGCGGATTAAAAATGGCGGCACAACGCGCGCTACAGCCCCAAGGCGCTCGTTGACGATGGCCTTGATATTGATTTTTATTGGTGAGCTTGCGGTTTGTGTCATGAGTTTTACTGGCAGTAACTGAATTGAACTGCAAATTTATTAAAATTCGGGGGATGACCCACGACAATGCCTCACTTTTTTTGTAATTTTGCCAAAAACTCGTGTCAATATAATTGCTCATGGAAGAATCTAACGAAGATAAGCGCCCGGCGCTATACCTTTTCACCCCGTTATCAACGTTTGTCCGCCCATACTTCGAAAGGCTGCTACCCGACTACCGCATCACTGATGAGCCCGGCGAAGCTGTCAGCGCTGTCATGATTTCGTCGATCGATATTTACGATGTAGAGAGCGGTGAAAATTTCAACGAGCTAACCCCTCTCAAACAAGATTCAGAATGGGCTGCCGCCGAACGAACATACACCGAAACATGTGCCGACCACAGCCTGCAACCAACCATATTGCGTTGCGCGCCCATAGTCTGCACCGGCATGGCTGGATGGCCTCGCGAAATGGCAGAGAAAATTTATCGTGGCACTTATCTCGGTGTCTCAGGCAATGAGGCGCGTAGGAGCGTCGTTCACGCAGTCAGCCTACCCGACGCCGCCCTGGCCGTCCTTAACTCTGGCGAAACTTTCAATGTCACGGATACAATAGACCCGACAATTCCCATGTTGGCCGATGCTTTTGCATGGCGCATAGCCCAAAAACGCATATTTTCATTAAAACCAAAGTGGTATCGACTGATTTTAGGTAAAAAGAAATTTGATGCAGCGAGTCGCTCGCTGACATTCTCATGCGAAAAACTTCGTTCAAGGGGCGACTTCAACCCGGTCTCGACTGTAGATTATCTCAAAACCCATGTCTACGATGAAAACAGTCTCTGATTTTTTCTCTGATTTAGGCGCTACGGTTAAGAGTGGGATTAAAATTGCTCTGCAGTCGCGACCCGTTGCGATATCCAAGGCAGACGACGCTGACAAAAAGCCTCTGATTATCCTTGCCAACGGCCCATCATTGCGTCAGACAATTGATACGTTTGGCGAAAGGCTTCGCGATTACCCTACCCTTGCTGTAAATTTTGCAGCAAACTCGCCAGAATTCTTCGACCTTAAACCGAAATACTATGTCCTTGCCGACACTCATTTCTTTCGAGCAACAGATG
>CAMWQZ010000094.1 GCA_947176515.1 uncultured Bacteroidales bacterium
CTATAACAAAAATAACTCCCAGCAACTTCAGCCCCAAACGCTTGATGATTACGTCGATATGATTGTCGACTATAAGTTGAAAGTCGCTCATGCCGAGGCAGCCGGTATAGATACTACAGCAGCTTTCCGTAAAGAATACGCCAAATTCCGCAACGAGCTCGCGGCTCCTTATCTCCGTGACAAGAAAGTAGAAGACGCCCTTTTGTCTGAAGCCTACGACCATATGAAAAAAGACGTCAACGTCAGCCACATTATGATTCCAGTTAATCGCTCGCTCGGCGTCGACGTTAAGGCTAAAGCTCAGATTGATTCAATCCGCGCTGCAATCGTCGCTGGTGAAATTAGTTTTGAAGATGCGGCTGCAAAATATTCGGTCGATACTCCGACAGCACAAAAGGGTGGACTCATGGGTTGGCTACCTGCCGGACGTTTCCCTTGGGCATTTGAGAAAGCTGCTTATGACACCCCCGTCGGTGGTGTTTCGCCGGTGATTGACTCTGGTTTCGGTCTTCATATTGTCAAGGTTAACGCTGACCGTCCGACTCGCGGAGAGGTTCACGCTGCTCATATTCTTAAGGTGACCCGTGATATTCCCGAAAATAGATTAGCAAATCAGAAACACGCCATCGATTCAATCTATAACTTAGTTGCCGGCGGCGCTGATTTTGCAGAAGTGGCTCGCGCCGAATCACAGGATCCGGGTTCGGCCAAAACTGGCGGTGACCTCGGTTGGTTTGGCAGCGGTGTGATGGTTGCCGAATTTGACAGCGTGGCTTTTGCTCTCGCCGATGGTGAGATTTCACGTCCTTTTGCAACGTCATTCGGTTATCATATCATCAAACGCTATGACCATCGAGGAGTGGAGCCTTTCGATGAGGCTCGCGAAAAGCTTTTGGCTGCTATGGCTCGTGACGGTCGTTCTGACGAACCGCGCAAGGCACGTCTCCAGCAGTTAGCTGACCAATATAAAGTTACTATGCTTCGAGCTAATTCAATGGCAATGAACCATCGTTTGGCTCATGTGCCGGTCGACAGCGCGACACTCGCTGCAGTAGCTGTCGACAACACTCCCCTCGCAAGAATTGGTGAACAGGAAATCACGGTCGCCGAGGCTTTTGCCCCGATTTCTTCAATGACATTTGCCAACGGTGCGTCGCTTGCAGCGTCAATCGACAAAAGCGCGCAGACGCTTGTTGACAATCTTCTTACCGAAAAAGCAATCAATCAGCTTGAGATTGACAATGTCGACTATCGCAATCTTATTAATGAGTATCGCGACGGCATCCTGCTTTTTGAAATCTCTAATAACAATGTCTGGGACCGCGCGACTAAAGACCGCGAGGGCCTTGAAAAGTTCTTCCGCGACAATGCGTCGCGTTATGCATGGGACGCTCCTCGATTTAAGGGCTTTATCGTGTTTGCATCAAATGACTCGATACTCGGCGAAGCTGTCAAGTATGCAGAATCCCTTTCTACTGAAGACCCCGAAGCGTTTGTCGCTGATGTCCGCAAACAATTTGGCAAGAGTGTGAAAATCGAAAGAGTGATTGCCGCCAAGGGTGAAAACGCTATAACCGATTTCCTTGCTTTCGGCGGAGAGAAACCAGAGGCTAAGAATCAGCGTTGGTCTTCATATGCCGCTGTTCGAGGTCGCATAATTGACGCTCCTGAGGAGGCTGCTGACGTTAGAGGTGCTGCTGCCACTGACTATCAGGCTCAGCTCGAAAAGGAATGGCTAAAGCAGCTCCACAAGCGTTACCCGGTTAAAATTGATAAAAAGGTTTTGAAATCAATCAGGGAGAACGAATCAAAAAAGTAACAACCCGGAATTAAAAACATGAACTACATGCCGTTGGCATCTCGCGCCATGTGCGCTCTGATTGTCATCCTCGCCGCTGGCTGCTCAGGCAGTTCTGTCGGTAAGGATGACAGTCCGGTTTTAGCGAGGGTGGGTAAGGCTGAACTCACTCGTACTGACTTGGCAAAAGCTCTGCCTGTCGGACTCAACTCGTCTGACAGCGCTGTATATGCGTCGACCTATATCCGCAAATGGATTTCTGGTAAACTTGTGGCAGACATAGCCTCTAATGAAATTGAGATGGACGATATCGACCGTATGGTCAATGATTATCGCAATCGCTTAATTGAAATGGAATACCGCCGGCGCATGGCTGAAGCTCATGCTGTCAGCGATTTCCCGGAGGACTCGTTGCGCAATTTTTATACGGCAAATAGCTCTGATTTTGTGCTTGAGCGGCCGATGTTGCAGGGTATATATCTAAAAGTGCCTGATAATGCACCAAATCTGAAGCTTATCAGACGTCTCTACCGTTCAGACAATCATGCTGATATTGACCGTCTCGAAAAAGAAGTGCTCCAATCTGCCATTCATTATGATTACTTTCGTGACAACTGGGTTGACTGGGCGCAGATTGAGACTCACATCCCTTATGATTTTGGTTCGCGGCCCGATGCATTTCTGCGTGGACGTGACCATTTCGAGACCACGGCAGGCGGTTTCGTCTATCTTCTTGATATAACTGACGTATTGCCGACAGGGTCGGTTATGCCTTTTGACAATGCAAAGGTTCTTATAAATGAACGTCTCGCGGCGCGTGAGAAGCGCATATATGATGCCAATCTGATGTCAAACCTCTATAATAAATCTTTGTCCGACGGTAAAATTCAATTATTCGTCGATTTAGAGCCATGATTTGACAAAATTGTCTTATCTTTGTGGTTACAATTTAGAAATCTACATTATATCATATAGCTCATGAATATAAAAAATCTCATAGCGTCGCTTTCACTTTTAGTGGTGATTGCTTCGGCTAATGCTCAAAACAATATTGCCGAAGAAGTCGCTTGGGTCATCGGTGACGAACCTATTTACAAGTCAGATATTGAGAAAGCATATCAGGAATATATTCAGGAAGGTATGCGCATTAAGGGGGATCCTTATTGTGTAATACCCGAACAGATTGCAATCAACCGACTTTTTCTCCATCAGGCCGATATAGACACTGTCGAGGTTCAGGAGTCTATGATTCAGATGCAGGCTGACCAGCAGATGAATTATCTGATGAGTGAACTTGGCTCGCGTGAAAAGGTTGAACAGTATTTTGGTCAGTCTTATGCACAGCTTCGCGATTCATATGCTACAAAGATACGCGAGCGTTCACGCATAGGTCAGGTCCGTAATTCTTTGATTAAGAATGTTAAGATTACGCCATCCGACGTGCGCCGCTATTATGAGACTCTCTCAAAAGATAGTATTCCCCAAGTGCCGATGCAGGTTGAGGTACAGATTGTGAGCATTAAGCCTTTGATTCCTCGTGAGGAGATAGACAATGTCAAGGCTCGTCTGCGTGACTTCTCTGACCGCATCTCGCGCGGCGAAAGCGAGTTCTCTACTCTCGCAATCCTCTATTCTGAGTCGCCGGGTGACGCTGTCCGTGGCGGTGAACTTGGATTCATGGGTCGCGGTGAATTGGTGCCTGAATACGCTGCTGTGGCTTTTAACCTCAATGACCCCAAGAAGGTTTCGAAAATTGTAGAGACTGAATATGGTTTTCACATCATTCAGCTTATTGAAAAGCGTGGTGACCGCATCAATACCCGTCATATTCTGCTAAAACCGAAGGTTGCTGAAAAAGACCTTACTGATGCTTTGGGTCGTCTTGATTCAATCCGCACTGATATCCTCGATAAGAAATTTACATTTGAAGAAGCTGCTCGCTTTATTTCGCAGGACAAAGATACGCGTTTCAGTCGCGGTGTGATGGTCAACAATTCGCAGCGCAGCGATAATTATGGCACTACATTCTTCCAGATGGGTGAGCTCCCTCAGGAAGTGGCTAAAGCAATTGTTGGTCTGCAGCCTGGTGAAATTTCTGAAGCTTTTGTAATGAAAGACCCTAAGCGCGATCAAGATATAGTAGCTATAGTTAAGCTGACAAATCGCGTAGACGCCCATACTGCTAATCTTGCTGACGATTTCCAACTTATCAAGTCTATGTATCAGAATCACCTTGAAGAAAAGATTGTATCAAAGTGGCTCGACAATAAGATTAAGGAAACCTATGTCCGCATCGAAGACGGTTGGCGAGGCTGTGACTTCGAGCATCAGGGTTGGATTAAGGCTAAGGACGGTGGAGTTTTAGCAAATGACAAATAGTCGTTCACGATATTTTACTAAAGGCAGAATCGCCGTCATTGCTACATTGGTGGCAGTGATGGCGCCCTTGTTTTTATCCCTGCGCGCTCAATCACCATCAGGTAGGGACAGGGCGATTTTTTCACCTCAGATTCCTACAGCCGACCGTGCGGCAGGAAACCGCGTCTTTCTTGAGCATGCCAATGTGCTGCGTAAGAATGACACTGATTCATTTATGATTCTTGTCGATGAGGTAAGGTTTTCAAAGGGCCCGATGTTGATGTTTTGTGATAGCTGTCACTATTTCGCAGAGACTGAGTCAATGGAAGCTTTCGGTAATGTGAGGATGGAGCAGGGCGACACTCTTTTTGTTTATGCTGATGAGCTTATCTATGACGGCGAGGCCGAAATAGCGACGTTGTATGCCGACGATGGTAAAAAGGTTAGGCTCATTAATAAAGATGTTCAGCTCGAAACTGATGTTTTTGTCTATGATCTCAGGCTTGATTTGGGTTATTACAATGTTGGCGGTGTGTTGACAGATGCATCTAATAGGTTGACTTCGCTCGAGGGTGAATATATGCCGTCTACTAAAGAGGCAAATTTTTATACTGATGTCCATTTGAATTCTCATTCTGAGACTGACACCCTGAATATCTATACAGATACGCTCTATTACAACACTGACCTTCATATTGCGGAACTTAATTCGTTCAGTACGATTATAAATCAACGCGGTACGATTTATACCCGTCGAGGCGTTTATCTTACAGATTCCGATATATGCACCCTCACCGACCGGCCGACTATCGTCACTAATCAAAATCAGACCTTGGTTGCAGATTCAGTTTATTATAACCACAGTCTTGGCTATGGAGAGGCTTTCGGCAATATGGAGTTGACCGACACAGCAAACAGTTCTCAGGTTTGTGGTGACTATGGTTACTATAATGAATTGTTAGATAGTGCCTATGTCACTGGCCGTGCTCTGGTCAAGGAGTTTTCTCAGGGTGATACGCTTTATCTTCATGGCCGCCAGATTGAATCATTTATTGAACTTGATACCACCTTTATTCCTGCTGACACTCTCCTGGGTTTACCGGAGCGAGTGCAAGTAGATACATGCCATATTATTCAAATGTATCCGCGCGTGAGATTTTTCCGCACAGACCTTCAAGGTGTATGCGACTCTATGCGCTTCACCGAGCGTGATTCTATGCTGCGCATGTATGTTAATCCTGTTATTTGGAATGAGGGACAGCAGATTTTCGGTAACGTAATCGAAATGCATCTTAATGACTCGACAATTGACCGTGCCCGTCTCCCTGAGTTTGGTTTTGCCGCCCAGCAGATAGAGGATGAATTTTTCAATCAGATTGCAGGTAAGGAGATGATTGCATATTTTGTTGACAGTGAGTTGCGGCACATTGATATTAATGGTAATGTCGAGATTATCATGTATCCGCAAGAAAATGACTCTACTGTCAATAAGATTGTTAATGCTGAAAGTAGTTTCCTTTCGGCTGATTTTAAAGGACGTGTCACTGAGCGTATTAAAATGTGGCCCGAGACCACAGGAACGGCTACTCCGCTTTTTATGGCAAAACGCTCGCTTTATTATCTGAGCAAATTCCAATGGTTTGAAGATATGAGACCTATTTCTCCCCTCGACGTTTTTGTTATACCCGAGCAGATGGAAGAAATAATGTCTACAGCTGAGCGACCTCTTAAAACTTCGCCTGTAAATAAATCTAAGACTCAGCCTAAGA
>CAMWQZ010000095.1 GCA_947176515.1 uncultured Bacteroidales bacterium
GATTCCCTATATTTCGAGCTATCAACCGGTTTCAGGAGATTCTATAGTATTTGATGAAGATTTAGTGGTCACATTGCAACCCTATACCGAATATCGCATCAAAGCCGTTATCAATAGCGAGCAGCGTGGTTTTAATTACACACTGCCGGCAATTAGCCCAGTTAAAGAATTGCCCGACAAATCTATCGAGGGCGTATTTTGGATAGTTACTCCAGTGAGTTATGAAATACTCATAGAAACCAATGATATAAGCAAGCTATGAAACGACTAATCATTACTATTATAATATTCACCGCTTGGTTTAACGCTCTTTGCTCCAATCCCGACAGCATCAGCGCGCAACCTAAGATTGCATACTGGACCGTCGAAGCCGGAGTCAATAGCTCTCGCGTAATCCCGACCAACAGTTTCCTCAAAACCGTTAGTGGCAATGACGCCGTTATCGCGCCTGACATTCGAGCAAGTTTCAAGTTCGACGCCTCTACAAGATATGGCAGACTATTCCCTGGCGTACGGCAAGGTCTCGCCGTCGGACTCAATAATTTCTTGCCAAACTCTACGCTTGGCACCCCTGCGCTCATCTACCTCTTTCAGAGCATAAGAATTGCAGGGTCCAACCGTCTCTGGCTCGAAGGCGAATGGAATTTCGGCATATCAGCCGGATGGTCAAAATATAATCCAGCATCCGACATTGTTAACAATGCCATCGGCTCACGAATCAATGCTATGCTCGGCGTTGGAGTGTCAGGAGTGTACGCCCTTTCTGACCGCTGGAGGCTTAAAGCCACACTCAATGGCATTCATTACTCTAACGGCAACACCCACTTACCAAACGCAGGCGTCAACACAGTTGGACTAATGATTGGAGCACAATACATCTTTGACCCCGTGAAGCCCTTAGAGCCTTTGCTTGCAACCGAACAATTTAAACGCGGCTTCTCGTATGACGTCACCGCTTATGGCGCCACACGACGCCGCATCGCAGAGAATGGGCCCGACGATTATACCATGCTCAAAGGATCGTTTGGCGTGGCTGGCATCAACGTTGCTGCCATGTATGACCTCAACCGTTATTTCCGCTTTGGATTGTCGGCTGATATGCAGTATGACGAAAGCGCCAACCTTGCAAAGCATCGTGTCGAGAATTCTTATGGAGACGATATCAAGTTTTACCGTCAACCCTTTGCCGACTGCTTTGCAGCCGGTCTGTCAATCCGCGCCGAACTCACCTTACCGATATTCAGCATCAATGCTGGAATTGGTCGCAATATCATCGCCAATGGTCCCGACACTCGCATATTCTACCAGACACTCGCACTAAAGGCTTATGTATGGCAAGGCGCATTTCTTCAAGTTGGCTACCAGCTGAGTAACTTCCATCTCCCCAACAATCTTATGCTCGGCGTCGGCTACACCTTCGGTCGCAAACTTTGATATTCTACTTGTCGAGTCGATTTGTTTCCGAAAAATTGATGTATATTTGCAGCGTAAATAAACAAACAACCGTATCACATTATCAACCCTTATAAATTCAAGTTATGAAGAAGAAATTTATCTGCACCGTTTGTGGCTATGTTCACGAAGGCGACCACGCTCCTGAAAAGTGCCCTATTTGCGGTGCCCCTGCTTCAAAATTTAAAGAAATGGACGATGCAGCGGAACTCAAATTTGTCACCGAACACGAAATTGGCGTTGCTAAAGGCTGCGACGAGCAGATGATAGCTGACCTTACCGCACACTTCAATGGCGAATGTGGCGAAGTCGGCATGTACCTCGCCATGGCTCGTCAGGCTGACCGCGAAGGTTATCCCGAAATCGCAGAAGCTTTCAAGCGCTACGCTTGGGAAGAAGCTGAACACGCTTCAAAATTCGCCGAACTCCTTGGCGAATGTGTTTGGGACACCAAGACCAACCTCGAAAAGCGCATGGCTGCCGAGGCCGGTGCCAACGAAGACAAGATGCGCATCGCACGTCGTGCCAAAGAGCTCAACCTCGACGCCATCCACGACACCGTTCACGAAATGGCAAAAGACGAAGCTCGTCACGGCCAAGGCTTCCAAGGCCTCTACAACCGCTTCTTCAAGAAGTAATTGCCAATCCATACTATAACAAAACGCCGGTCATCCAAAATGGTCGGCGTTTTATATTATTCGAGTTTACAGACTATTAGCGTAGGTAGTTTGAGACGCGGAGATTAGAGATTTTAGATTTGTAGTCACCAGTCTTCTGGAGTGGGAACACGAGTGTGCGCTGCTCTGCAATCTTACGTGAATTTTCATTCTGACGCCACCAACGGAGATTCATATCGTCGACAAGCTGACCATTGAGATAGAACCGAAGCGCATCTTTGTCGCCTTGAATCTTTACATGGCTCTTCTCGCCGGGACGGACGTCATGGCGGAGATAGTAAAGCTTATCATCGCGGCTATAACCCAATGTACCGGTAATGGGATTCGAGAGCCAGAAGATTCCGTTAGGCGATTCAAAAAGAGCAGTTCCTTTTGCTTCTTCTGCGCCATCAATATCAAACTCGACAGTGTAATCATAGCCAATCTCAGCCACAGGCATAGTTGTCAACGGCTTTACTTCAGCCACTTCAAGGATATCAAGCTGAGCCGGACCATAGGTCGCAAGGTAATTCACACCAGGGGCTTCTGACAGAGCCACACTCTTAGCCTCGAACTCATCAAAAGGCACTGTAACTTTTGTTCCGCTCCAGTTCTTGGCGGCAACCGTCGGGAGAGCGTGCATGATACGATGATGGATATCTTTAACTGTCACGCCATTCGTAGGATGGTCATTCCACACTGCAAACATACCACCGACAACCTGGGGATCACCCTCTTCAAACGTAAAACCATTGAAATCGTTTGGCGCCCACGTATCATAGATTTTGCGAGTGTCGAGATAATCATGGTAATAACCAGCATGAGGAACGATATAGAGGATTTGGTCAGGCATCGAGACCATGTCATAACCGAGGTCGTGCATTTCCTGAGGATTAGCAAAACCATTGCTCCATACAATCATTTCGACGTCATCAACCTTCACCGGCTGCTGGCCTTTGGCGTGAGTAAGCGAGCCCCATACCAAACCCTTCTTGCCTTAGTCCTCAGCCATGCGGATATAACGGTCAGTGAAGTAACGGAACTTTTCTACAACGATAGAGTCGCGGTTTGAATATTCATCAGTGCCGATATTGAAACGACTGCCGACAAACACCGGGTCAGGACCGGCGAGATACTCCGTGAAAAGCGAATCTATAAAACCATAGGTTTCTTCAGACATAATGTTGAGGTGATCCTTTCCATACTCTTCAGGCGTACTGCCAATTGACGGACGGAAACGTGTAAAGGCCAGTGAATGAGCCGGCACATCAATTTCAGGGATTACTTCAACACCGCGACTGAGAGCATAGCGCTGGAAATCGCGGAAGTCATCTTTGCTGTAGGAGCCGTCGCGCGCTGTCAGGCCGGGGAATGTTTCGCTCTCGAGTCGGAACGCTGCCTGTGTCTTGTCCCAGTCATCGTCATAGAAGTATGTGAAACCATTGTCATTAAGATGGACATTAAGCTCATTGAGCTTATAGTATGACATTACATCAATGAGATTATATAGGTAGTCCAGCGGTATATACTTACGGCCGACGTCAATATGGAAACCACGGAAACCATAAATAGGTGCGTCTGCGATATGACCCTTGGGGAGCGCAGGGGCCTGGTCGAACATCTGTAGCAACGTAGTTGCACCCCAACGGGCGCCCTGCTCTGCCGGAGCTGTAATGGTAACACGGTCTGAGATATCGACGGTGTAACTCTCTGGCGAAGCTTTCTTCGAAGGTTTCATTACGAACGAAATATCACCCTTGCGAGCCTTGGGAGTCTTAACAACTTCGAGTTTGCCTCCTGTCATTGTCGTATAGTCCTGGGCAAAGCGACGGGCTATGCTCTCAAGGCGAGGGTCTGAGTAGGTGACGCGCGCGTCTGACGGAATTTCGAGCGAACCGTCTGCTCCACGCCATTCGCGGATTTCAGGCACTGTGAACGGCTTCGGATTGGCTGCATAGCTGGCTGCGGTCGCGGCAAGCATAGACGCAATCGCACCAATGCGAATGATTGAACGGATAGTCATAGCGTTTTTAGTTTATTTGATGGTAAAAGATAAGGGATGCGCCGGCAGACGCATCCCTGCATAATATAGTCAGTTATTTAATATCAAATTTCGACATGATAACCTTATCAGGGGATAAGGTTATGAGCGCGGAACACTTTCTGAATCTTTTCGAGCGCTGTGGTCACCTGTTCCTTAGTGTGGGTTGCCATCAGACTGAAACGGATGAGAGTGTCCTGTGGAGCTACAGCAGGCGACACAACGGGGTTAACGAAGATACCTTCGTTGAGAAGGTCACGGGTGATTGCAAATGTCTTGAAGTTATCGCGTATATAAAGAGGTATAATCGGAGTTGAGGTGTTTCCGATTTCGCAACCCATGTTACGGAATCCTTCGAGCGCATAATTGGTGATGTCCCAGAGGTGCTGCTGACGCTCGGGTTCCTCAATCATAATATCGATAGCCTTTAATGCTGCTGCCGTAGATGCAGGAGTGATACTTGCTGTGAAGATATAAGAGCGCGAGTGGTGACGCAGGAAGTTTGTAATCTCTTTGTCAGTGGCGATGAAACCGCCGAGCGAAGCAAACGATTTTGAGAATGTACCCATCACGAGGTCTACATCGTCTGTCAAGCCAAAGTGGTTGCAGACTCCGCGGCCGCCTTCACCGAACACACCAATCGAGTGAGCCTCGTCGACCATAACCGATGCATTGTATTTTTTTGCAAGCTCTACAATTTTGGGAACGTTTGCAACGTCGCCCTCCATCGAGAACACACCGTCAGTCACAATTAGCTTCACCTTGTCGGGGTCACACTTCTGGAGCTGCTTTTCGAGCGACTCCATGTCGTTATGCTTATATTTAAGTTGCTGAGAGAACGACAGGCGGCGACCTTCGATGATTGAAGCGTGATCCTGCTCGTCCCACAATATGTAATCTTCGCGACCCGTGAGACATGAAACCACACCAAGATTTACACCGAAACCAGTCGAATAAATCATAACATCTTCCTTACCGATATATTCGGCGATACGAGCCTCAAGCTGCTTGTGCAAGTCGAGCGTACCATTAAGGAATGGCGAACCGGCACAACCGGTACCATACTTGCGGATTGCCTCGATAGCAGCCTCTTTAATGCGAGGATCATTAACAAGACCTGTGTAACAGTTAGAACCAAACATCAGCACTTTTTGGCCGTTGATAATAACTTCAGGATCTTGCTCTGAAGAAATTGCTCTGAAATAAGGATAGACACCTGCAGCCTTAGCCTCCTGTGGTGCGGTGTACTTTGAGAGTTTAGCTTGTAATAGCTTCATTGTTCGCGGATAAAAGATTGGTCAATTATGAGATCTTTCCGATTAGATTACAAGTCCAATCGAGCTGCAAATTTAGTAAAAATTTCTGCAACCCTCAGCAAAACAATACACATTTCTACAGCCTCTATTACAATTTTTAAGATTTTGATTTTATAGTCATGCCGTCAGCCGGTAAACGCAGCCAAAAACACGAGCAGACACCCTATCGCCCCCATTATCATCCATGCCATCCTGTAGCGATTAAAAGTTAGTCGAGCGTCAGCCTTGATATCTTCACTCATGGTTGAATTTTTAACCTTCATATACTTAAATGCGCCATAAAAGCACACCAGACACCCGACTATTATAATCGCTATACCAGAGTAAATTAAAAAATCAGCCATAACATTCCTTTTTTTGTTCCTACCATTAGAAACATACTTCGGCTTTAAAAGTTCGTCCTTTCTCGATTGATTTACACCGTTTTCAACCATCATCCACACTCACCTCCACCGATT
>CAMWQZ010000096.1 GCA_947176515.1 uncultured Bacteroidales bacterium
TATCTGCTTATCGACATAGGCCTTAAGAACCTCACGGCTACCGTCGTTTCGCTTTATGCCGGAGTAATCCTAATCGTTGCGGCGGTTGTCAGCTACGCCATCGGTCAGGACCACTTCTCATGGTGGCAGATTCTCTCGATGGCAATGATTATAGTCTCCATCTGGCTCGTCGAAAGCGATGAACGAAAAACCATCGCCAAACCCCGTGAATCGTGAATCGTGAATTTTTTTCGTATAGAGCGAACCAATTAAGCGTGAAATGGATTTTTATTGTATGAAGACTTTGATTAGACATATAAAGATATTGTTTGCGGCTGCCGCTCTATCGGTGACAGCGGTTGCATCGGCTGCGACAAGCTACGAGACGACGGCGGTAAAGGCCGCAAGATTTTTTGAGTGGCGCGAATGGGCGAGTGCCGAGGCCCTTTATGGCCTTATGCTTGCCGAGAAGCCCGATGTTGATTCGACTTATGTTAAGGCTATTGTTGCAGCCTCGATGATTGGCCACCGCGACGCAGCGTCTCACCTTCTCACCCAGGCGATGAAAGCCGGCGTGAGCTTTCCGAAGTTGATGCAGGGCGTTAAGACCATATCGTTTGAGGTCGGCGCCGCAAATGTCTACGAAGACTTCCTGCTGCGCTCGCAACGCGAATGTCCCTGGCTCGAGAGAGCAATCGACGCCGAGCTGCTCAAATATTACCAGTTCCGCGATAATGGTAAGCTGATTGTAGAGTATGCCAAGAAAATGCTTGCCGGCGTTCCACAGTCGACCGACTATCTCTCAGCGCTCGCCGACGGATATGTCATACTTGGCGATTATGACAGCGCTATCGCTGCGTGGCAGAAGATTCTGACCCTCGCGCCTCGCAATTATCTGACATTACTGAAGCTTGGCAATTATTACGCCAATGCCGGTCAGCGCGACCAGGCTAACGAATATCTCAGCCGGGCTGCCGAGATTCACGCCACGCCTTACGTTGCCAATCGGCTCGCATCGCTTGACTCGGTCGAAAAAAAGCAGTAACTTTGCTGCCGGATAATTGATTTTAACCGGCACATAAAATTATGATTAAAAATCTTTTGTTTGATCTCGGCGGCGTCATCATGGACATCGAAAAGGAGCGTTGCATTGCATCGTTCCAGCGTCTCGGTCTTCCTGATGCCGCTTCATATTTTGGCGATTACTCCCAGCAGGGCCCGTTCATGCTCCTTGAAGAGGGCGCAATCACTCCCGATGACTTCCATCACACTCTTAGCCAGGCGATTGGTAACGGCGTCAATGACAGCCAGATTGACGCAGCTTTCTGCGACTTCCTTATCGGCATACCTGCCGAGCGCCTCGCCCAGCTTCGCGAACTACGCAAAAAATATAATGTCTACATGCTCAGCAACACCAATCCCATTATGTGGCACTCTAAGATTGCTGACGAGTTTACAAAAGAGGGCAAAGTCCGAGAGGACTATTTCGACGGCATCGTGACATCGTTTGAGGCCAAATCAATGAAGCCCGACGAAAAAATATTCCGATATGCGGTCGAAAAACTCGGCATCAAGCCCGAAGAAACCATATTTCTCGATGACTCCCAGCGCAATCTCGACGCCGCTGCGCGCTTAGGGTTTAAAACGCTGCTCGTCAACCCTGGCGAGGAGTTTTTCGCACTTTTGACAGCAGAAGGCTTCTGATGACGACCACAGGCAAGGTTGCAACAGTAGGCATGTTTGACGGTGTCCACCGCGGTCACCGCGCATTGCTCTCTCAAGTCACTGACGAAGCGAAGCGCCGTGGCGCCGAAGCGTGGGTGTTCACCTTCGGCAGTCATCCCCTTGCCCTCATCGCTCCAGAGAAAGCTCCGTCACCACTGATGACGACCGCCGATAAGGTCAGCGCACTGAAAGACGCTGGTGTCAGCGGCGTCGAAGTGCTTGATTTCAACGAGGCTCTGCGTTCGCTCACAGCTGAAGAATTCTTGACCATGCTCCGCGACCGCTTCGGCGTCAGCGTGTTAGTGATGGGATTTAACCACCGTTTCGGTCGTGACCGCATAAGCGACATAAACCACTATCAGGAAATAGGACGCCGACTCGGCATGGAGATTGTCCGGGCCAATGAGTTGCGCGACGATGATATTGAAGCCACAATCTGCAGCTCGTCAATCCGTGAAGCCATAGCCGAGGGCGACGTACGAGCCGCCGCCGACATGCTCGGACGCCCATACGCGCTTCATGGCAAGGTTGTTGAAGGCAAACAGTTAGGCCGCAAAATCGGTTTTCCGACCGCAAACGTCCGATTAACCGACCCGGCGATGCTTACGCCGCTTAAAGGCGTCTACGCGGTCGATGTCACGCTGCCCGACGGACAAAAGCGACGCGGAATGCTTAATATCGGAGTCCGTCCGACGGTCGACAATGCCTCAAGACCCGAAGTTTCAATCGAAGTACACATCATAGACTGGAGCGGCGACCTATACGGCCACGACGTCACAATAGAATTTCTTACCCGTCTGCGCGACGAACAACGCTTCCCCGACCTCACCGCCCTAACCCACCAACTCCAAAAAGACAAATCCCTCGCCCTTGCCCAACTCGCCAATGACGCAAGATAAACGTCTGAAGAAATAGCCCTATAATCAGCATCATACATTCAAAATTATTTAGTAATTTTGTAACTTCTGATAATATAGCCTTATCAGAACAAGAATTATGACGCCTGAACAAATAGCTCGTGAAAAAATAGACCGTATGTTTGCGGAAGCCGGATGGGCAGTGGTTGACCGACACCACTACTCACCTGAAATATCTGCCGTTGCAGTTGAAGAAGGTTTAATGAAAGGAAACTGCGAGGCGGATTATCTACTATTCATTAATGGAAAAGCCGTTGGCGTGTTGGAAGCAAAACGCCAAGAAGTAGATGTAACAAATTCAATTGTAGCAGAACAAGCCGAACACTACACAAAAAGCGTCCCAAATTGGTGCCAGGCTTGGCAGGATCCCTTGCCATTAGCCTATGTTAGTAACGGCAAAGAGTTATATTATCGGGATTTAAGAGATCCTGACGGATACTATAAACCTCTAAAAAAGATACATAGCCCCAAAGAAATTACAAGAATGTTGGGGATAGAAGATTACTATGCGGCTCTACCAACCTTGCTGAAACGAGGTTTGCGCGATTGTCAGTATGAAGCAATCACTGAGTTGGAAAAAAGTTTCCGGGCAGGGCAAAATCGTGCATTGATGGTGTTAGCAACAGGAGCTGGAAAGACTTATACTGCTTGCCTGGCAACATACCGAATGTTAAATTACACCCCGATGAAAAGAGTCTTGTTTCTGGTGGACCGTAATAATCTCGGTAAGCAAGCAGAGGGAGAGTTCGGAACATTCCGATTAACAGAGAATGGAGATCCGTTGAATACAATCTTTGAGGTAAATCGTCTTAAGTCGGTAAAGATTAAAGAAAGTGACCAAGTGGTTATATCTACAATCCAGCGGCTTTTCTCTCTGCTTTCAGGACAGGCTATCGAAGATTCAGATGATGAAGAGGCTACCGAAGATGTTAATTCTGACATCATCCTGCCTCCTAATCCGCTTTTGCCTCCGGACTTCTTTGATATGATAATTATTGATGAATGTCATAGATCAATTTATGGAAACTGGCGCGCCGTCCTTGAATACTTTAATACGGCAAAGCTTGTCGGCCTCACAGCTACCCCTGTACCTGAGACATTGGCTTTCTTCAATAATAATCAGGTGGTAAACTATACCCTTGAAAAATCAATAGTTGACGGTGTTAATGTAGATTATCGTGTATTTCGGATAAGGACTCAGGCTACGGAGGATGGCGGAGCGATCCGAGAAGGAGACAAATTGCGTCGTATAACTCGTTATAATGGTAAAGTCGAGGATGTAAAGAATCGAGAGGTTAGGAATTATACAGCGTCAGAGCTTAATAGGAGTATAGTAAATCCAGCTCAGATAAAGCTTATTTTGGAAACGTATCGCGATGCGGTGTATTCAGAAATGTTTACAGATCCGCAGCGCGAACCCAATATGAACTATCTGCCAAAGACATTGATATTTGCTCTGAATGATGCACATGCTACGAATATTGTTAATATAGCCAAAGAAGTCTTCGGGAAGCAGATTACGGTAAATCCCGACCGATTTGTGCAGAAAATTACTTATTCGGCAGGAGATAGCAACGCACTTATCCGCTCATTCAGAAATGACAAGGATTTCCGCATAGCGGTTACCGTAACGCTCGTTGCTACAGGCACTGACGTCAAACCGCTTGAAGTCGTGATGTTTATGCGTGATGTGGAGTCTCAGCCGCTTTATACGCAGATGAAAGGTCGAGGCGTAAGAACTATCGGCGATGAACAATTGCGCAACGTGACGCCTAATGCGTTTAGTAAAGATATTTTTTTCTTAGTCGATGCGGTCGGTGTAACTGAACACACTAAAACTATTCCTACGCTGGGAGCCGACCAACCCACCCAGACGCTTACTCTTCGTCAATTGTTAGAACGTCTAACCCATGGAGAAGTGCATGATGACCATTTGCGCCTTATTGCAGCACGATTGGCTCGAATCCATAACAAGGCATCCGAGGAGCAACGCAGTGAATTTGAAAAACTTGCTCATGCGTCGATGAGTGATATTTCAGCGAATATCTATCAGGCTCTTGAAGCAGGTACATTACCAACATATATAAATGTAAATGAGCCTAACAATGAACGCAAAGGGCTTGTAAGACCTCTTGCGATTCATCCTGATGCGCGAGAATATCTCTGTGTACTCAATGCTGGTTTCATCAACATCCTTCAGCCCGGCGAGGATTCTCTTATTGAAAAAGGATTCTCTCAAGAAGAGGCTGCCTCCACCACTAAGGAATTTGAAGAATATATTGAAACACATCGCGATGAGATTGAAGCTTTAAGAATCATTTATAACAATACAGGCGATCCTTTAACTTATGGAATGCTCAAAGACCTTGACCGAAAACTACGGGAGGTTAATCATAAGTTTAATGTATCCCAGTTATGGAACAATTATTCAATTCTCAATCCTAAGGTAGTTCAAAAATTTACCACAAAGGATGAAAAAGATGCGCTGACTAATATCATTCAGGTGATACGCTATGCAATGCACATTATCCCCGAACTAAGAAGTCTTCCATCATTGGCAGCTCAGCGCTTTGAGCTTTGGTGTGGTCAGGCACAGCGACCTTTGACAGAGACACAAAAAGAAGTAATTCGTCAGATTGTCGGTTACATCGTAACAAATGGCTCAACAGAGCTAAAGGATGTCCGGGATTATGATAAAACAATTGCCGCTCAAATTATCCGCTCTTTTGGCAATGCAGCCTCGGCAAAGGAAGCAATATTATCACTCTCACAATTCTTGATTTTTAATAAAAAAGCAGCTTAATCTATCATGGCTAATAATATCTCCACCCCTCAGTCTTTAACAAAAAAAGTCTGGACCCTCGCAACTACACTTGCAGGACAAGGCATAGGTTTTACAGATTATATTACCCAGCTCACCTATCTTCTGTTCTTAAAGATGGACGATGAAAATGTTGAGACCTTTGGTGAGGAATCGGCTCTTCCTGTAGGTTGCCGATGGAGCGACTTAAAGGGAGAGATGGGCGAAGACCTTGTAAATACTTACGAGAAGATACTCGAAACTCTAAGTAAAGAGGATAACCTTATTGGTACCATTTATACTAAAGCACAAAACAAAATTGACAAGCCGGTGTATCTGAAGAAGGTGATTGATATGATTGCCGAGGAGGACTGGCTGGTTATGGATGGTGATGTTAAGGGAGCTATATATGAAGGTATTCTTGAAAAGAATGGTCAGGATAAGAAAAGCGGTGCAGGTCAGTATTTTACTCCTCGCTCTCTAATTCAGGCAATGGT
>CAMWQZ010000097.1 GCA_947176515.1 uncultured Bacteroidales bacterium
CCTATGAAGCATATTCTTATGATAGCTCCTCGCTCTATCCCTGTTTATGGGGCCGAGGAGATCGTAAATCTGAAATTGCTAAAGGCATTGTCTAACAGCGGTCAGTTTAAAATTGACCTCATCTCACGCCAAAATAAAACGATTGATTACCCATACGATGCCCACGATGCAGAAAGCGTTAGGCTTAATGCAAATTACATTGTCGAAGTTGATAATCGGGTGACTCCCCAAGTTGCATTTCAGCATTTTAAGGCTTTGGTTAAATTCGGCTGTGTATTTCGTGGGGCACATTGGGCGGCTCAGTGTGTGCCAGTAGCTGAAAATCTTGTCAAGGATAATAATTATGATTATATCATAACTAAAAGTGAATCAAGTTTTCTATTGGGATATTATCTCAAAAAGAAATTTGGGGTAAAATGGGTTGCAACCTGGAATGATCCATACCCTTTCTATAAATGTCCCCCTCCTTACGGTGATGGACCTAAAGGAAGCTCGCTTTTCGATGGCAGAATAATGTCAATGTTGCGCACTGCCGACATACATGTATTCCCAAACAATAGGATTAGAGATTACGTAAGGTCATATATTGACATCGATGAATCTAAGACCCGTATAGTCCCACATGTAGTGATTCGTGATGAGGTCGTTTGTCCTGATGCTCATAAATCAGCCGATACATTGCGTCTGATTTCGTCAGGCAATATTCGCGCGCCGCGTGAGCCTAAACCTTTTTTACGAGCCCTGAAGCGTGTGGTTTCCGATATCCCAAACATAAAAATTAGCCTTTCATTGCTGGGATTGACTGATGATACTTTGCAGGAATATATCTCATATCTCAGACTTGATAGCTATGTTAAGCTTTTAAAGCCAGTTGCTTATGGTGATAGCATTAAAGTGCTCTCTGACCATGATGTAGCTGTGATTTTTGAAGCGCCATGCGAAGAAGGCATATTTTTGCCCACTAAAGTGAGCGATTATATGCAGTCAGGTGTTAATATATTTGCGGTTAGTCCGTGTGTAGGCGTTCTTAACGATTTGTTTCGCAATTCAAAAATAGGATATTTTGCAGATATCACAGACGAAAACGCGATTTATAGTGAGTTGAAAAGACTTTATGATGACTTTGTCGCTAATAGCCTTTTTGTTCCGACAATAGCAGAGGATTATTTAGATAATAATGTAATAGATAAATATTTAAAATTTTGACAACTATATGATAAAGAAACTAATATGCGCTTTTGCGCTTTGCGCGACATTTGCCGCCCCTATTATCATGGCAGATCAATCGAATATGCCCGAATTGACGCCCGATCAGAAGCTGCGAATGGCCGCGGCCCTAATACAGGGCTATTATGTGGAGGATGTCGATGGTAAGAAATTGGCAGATGAAGCGATTACGGCAATGCTTAAGACTCTCGACCCTCACTCTTCGTATTCTGATCCCGAAGAAACCAAGGAGCTAACGCAGCCTCTTGAGGGCAAATTTAGCGGCATTGGCATCCAATTTAATGCTGCTACAGATACGGTGTATGTAATACAGACTGTGTCTGGCGGTCCTTCGGAAAAGGTGGGCATTCGCCCTGGTGACCGTATCGTGCAAGCTGACGATAGCATAATAGCAGGCCGCAAACTTCCCAATTCTGCTATACTTAAGATTTTGAGAGGCGAAAAAGGTTCTAAAGTGAATCTTAAGGTGAAGCGAGGCGGAGAGCCTGAATTGCTTGACTTCGTAGTTGTACGCGACGATATACCTATCTATAGTGTCGATGCGTCATATATGGCTAACGACTCAACTGGCTATATACGAGTTAGCCGCTTCGCCGAGGACACATCAGATGAAGTGGCTCGCGCGGTGGCAAAACTTCAGGCTAAAGGCATGAAAAATCTTATCCTCGACTTGCAAGACAACGGCGGTGGTTACTTAGGTGCAGCCGTGGGGCTTGCTTCGCAATTCCTGTCAAAAGGAGACCCCGTAGTCTTTACTAAAGGCCTACACTCTCAGCCCGCATATTTCAATGTTGATCAAGATGGTAATCTTAAAGACATGAAAGTCGTTGTCCTTGTAAATCAATACTCAGCTTCCGCTTCCGAAATCTTGTCGGGTGCTATTCAAGATAATGACCGAGGACTGATTGTCGGTCGACGCACATTCGGAAAGGGCCTTGTTCAACGACCGTTCCCATTCCCTGATGGCTCGATGATTCGATTGACGACCTCGCGCTATTACACTCCCTCGGGCCGGTCAATTCAGAAACATTATGAGAAAGGGCAGGGCGAGGAATATATGCTCGACCTTCTCAACCGATATAAGAGTGGCGAGCTTTGGAGTGCTGATAGTATTAAGCTTGATGAATCATTGCGCTATGAGACCCTTAATAATCACCGTCCCGTGTACGGTGGAGGCGGCGTAATGCCAGATGTGTTTGTCCCTGTTGACACTACATACTTCAGTCCATATTATCGAGATTTGATGGCTAAGGGCGTGTTGAATCAATTCTGTCTTAACTATGTTGACGGTCACCGGGCATCAATGCTTAAAACTTACCCCGACGAAGATTCTTTCAGTGCGCGGTTTGAAGTTTCACCGGAACTTGAACAACAGCTTATAGCCGCCGGTGAAAAAGATGGCGTGATATATAACGAAGAGCAATGGCAGCGTAGCCGTCCCTATATTGTAGCTCTTATTAAAGGGTTATTAGCGCGAGATTTATACGAGGATAGCTCTGTTTTCCGCTTCCTTAATCCGTTGATGCCAGAGTATCGTGAGGCCTTGCTGCTTATTAACGATTCGTCTCGCTACAATTCGCTTCTGAAAGGAGACAAATAGCTTTAGCGGCGTCTAACATTCAAAATTAATTCGTACTTTTGTGTGATATTTTTAGCTTAAACATATTTTCAAAAGACATATGGCAAATTGGTTTGAATGTAAAGTGCGCTATGATAAGCTTCAAGAGAATGGCGCAGTAAAGAAAGTTAACGAACCCTATTTGGTCGATGCCCTCTCTTTCACTGAGGCCGAGGCGCGAATTATAGAGGAGCAGACCCCGTTTATATCTGGTGATTTTTCAGTATCAGCGGTAAAACGCACCAAGATTTCAGAAATTTTCTGGAATGAAGGCGGAGACCGCTGGTATCTTGTGAAAGTTGCCTTCATTACGATTGACGAACGAAGTGGCGTAGAAAAACGCACTTCTACCCTTATACTTGTTCAGGCTTCAGACTTCAAAGAGGCTCTCGATAATTTCATAGAAGGTATGAAAGGCACTATGGCTGATTATGAAGTTGTTTCGATTGCTGAAACACCTTTGATGGATGTTTATAAGGTAAAAGTGCCAGGCGAGGCCACCGCATCAGCGCAATAATGTCAACAATTGCACAAAGACTCAACAGCATCAAGTCTACGCTCCCTAAGGGCGTAGAACTTGTTGCTGTCTCTAAATTTCATCCTGTCGAAGCGCTCCAGGAGGCCTACGATGCCGGACAACGAATTTTTGGCGAAAGCCGTGTGCAAGAACTTGTTGAAAAAATACCAGCATTGCCGGCAGACATCTGCTGGCATTTTATAGGTCATTTGCAGACAAATAAGTTAAAGTATCTAATAGGTAAGGTCGCTTTGATTGAGAGTGTTGACTCTATTCGTCTGCTTGAAATGATTGATGAACTGTCGGCTCGTCAGGGTGTGATCACCCGGGTATTGATGCAATTGCACGTAGCTGCTGAGGAAACGAAATTTGGTTTCACGCCCTACGAGCTCATTGCTTGGTTTGCCGCGCGTAAATTTGAATCCTTGAAAGCGACTCATATTTGTGGGTTGATGGGTATGGCTACCAATACAGATGACATCGAGCGAATATCGGCAGATTTTAAGACTATTGCTGATACACGACGTAAAATTCTTGAGGTAGCTCCAGATTTAAGAGGATTTGATGTCTTGTCGATGGGAATGAGCGATGACTATCGTCTTGCAATATCTGAAGGCTCGACCCATGTGCGCATCGGATCGGCAATTTTTGGACAAAGGGTCTACTGAAATCACTGCCAAATGGTATATTGTTGCAAAAAAACGACAAAATTCTCTTAAAATTTACGTCATTACACAAAAAAGTCCTAACTTTAGGGCGATAAAACCATTGTCGACTACTTTATGGTGTTTTGACTTGACTTGAACAATTAAACTAATATTAAAAATAAACCAAATTATTATCATGAGCAACAACTCAAAACATTGGGGCGCTATCATAGTTATGATTGCCCTCTTCGCAATGATTGCCTTCGTGACCAACCTGTGTTCACCCATGGCTGTCATAGTTAAGAATCAGTTCGGAGCTTCTAACCTTGAAGCGCAAATCGGTAACTACGGTAACTTTATCGCTTATCTGGTTATGGGTATCCCTTCTGGTATGTTAATTAAAAAGTATGGCTACAAGTCTACAGCGCTTCTCGCCCTCGTAGTCGGCATCGTCGGCATCTTCATTCAGTGGATGAGTGGATGGGAAAGCATGCAAGGTTGTGCATTCGCAGTTTATCTCGTAGGTGCATTTGTTGCAGGTTTCTGTATGTGTATGCTTAACACAGTTGTTAACCCCATGCTTAACATCCTTGGTGGTGGCGGTAACAAGGGCAACCAGCTTATCCAGCTCGGTGGTGTGTTCAACTCAGCTGCAGCAGTAGCAGTCTACATCCTCATGGGCGCTCTTATTGGTGAAGCTGCTAAGGCACGTGTAACTGACGCTACGCCTGCCCTCTTCATTGCAGGCGGTATCTTCATCGTGGCATTCTTCGTAATTCTCTTCACTCACATTGACGAACCTGCTCGTCCTAAGACTGAAAAGACTGAGAAAGGTCATGATCCCCACAGCGCGTTCTCATTCCGTCACTTCAATCTCGGTATCCTTGCCATCTTCCTTTATATGGGTATCGAAGTAGGTACTCCGACTTACATCCTCCAGTATCTTACAAGTGCTCCCGACGCAGCAACTCCTGGCCTTAATATGGATGCTAACATCGTAGGTCAGATTGTTGCAGTTTATTGGTTGATGATGCTTATCGGCCGTTTTGTAGGCAGTAGTATCGCTGCAAAAGTTTCGTCTCGCGCGATGATTACCTGTGTGGCTTCATTGGCGATTGCGCTGACCGCATTCGGTATGTTTGCTCCGACAACCTGGACTGTAAATATTCCTGGTATTGACTGGAGCAATGTATCAATGATTTGGGCAGAGGTGCCTGTTGGTATCTTTGCATTTATCCTTATCGGTCTTTGCACATCAGTGATGTGGGGCGGTATCTTCAATATGGCTGTAGAAGGACTTGGCAAGTACACTGCTATCGCTTCAGGCGCATTCATGACTATGGTATTTGGTTGCGCAGTGATGGTTGCTCTTCAGGGCTGGGTTGCTGACCTCACAGGCAGCTACCTCGCAAGCTACTGGGTTGTGCTCGGCTGCGGTGCTTACATCCTCTTCTATGCTCTTATCGGTTCTAAGAATGTCAACACTGACATCAAAGTTCACGAAGAGGCAGAGCAGATGCTTGACGCTATGTAATTAGAAATATTCTAATAAATATTTAGCGGAGCGACAAGTTTTGTTGCTCCGCTAATTTATTATATATGCGTCGGTTAGCTTTGTGTATGACAAATTGTCAGTAAATTAATTTGCTATCCCCACAACTTTGTAGTAATTTCGTGGTATAATTACATGCAGTAGTGTAATTAAATTGATTAAGTGATTTAATTTTACTAACATATAGATCAATTATGAACTCAAAGGTTCTCAACCACGCTGCCGATAATATCCGCATACTGGATGCGGCGATGCTACAAAAAGCAAATTCCGGCCACCCCGGAGGCGCTATGGGCGGCGCCGATTTTATCAACGTCCTGTAC
>CAMWQZ010000098.1 GCA_947176515.1 uncultured Bacteroidales bacterium
CTATTTTGACTTTACGGTCAGTTAACTCGGAGAGAAGTTCGGGTATGCCGGGATAGGGAGTTGTGGCGTCGCAGCAATGATCGTTGTAATAATTGACAAAACGCCTACGAACTTCAGTGATAACTTCAGGGGTGCGAGCTTCGTCAGGCAGTGCGCGCTCAATCAGCTTGGTTATGCCATTACCGACCATCATATTATATGAAATTAGGGCATGGGTAGGATAATCCATTGACCGCAGGGCGTGGTTGCATGCGTTGCCGAGGTCGTCGATGGTGTTGAGCAGTGTGCCGTCGAGGTCGAATATTACGAGGGTTTTCATTGTCAAAAATATAATTTTTAGAATGGGTAGCCAACTGAGAAGTGGAAATTTGTATCACGGCCCCAGCGAGGGTGGATGATAGGCCAGCGCTCTTGATTGACTGCCGGATTGATGGCTTTGACGCCTAAGTCAAAACGCAATAGGAAATATGTGAAGTCGAAGCGAATTCCGACGCCATAAGCAGCGGCTATCTGGCGGTAGAATTTGTCGAAGCGGAATTCGCCTTCGGGTTGATTTTCGTATTTGTGGATTGTCCAAATGTTGCCTGCGTCGATGAAGGCTGCCCCTTCAAGCACCCAGAACAGTTTGGCTCGGTATTCGATGCTAAGGTCGAGGCTTATATCGCCGCATTGGTTGATAAAGTCAGAAACCGAATTTTTGCTGTCGTAAGCTCCGGGGCCAAGCGTGCGGACGCCCCAGCCACGAACGCTATTGGCGCCTCCGGCGTAGAAACGTTTTTCGAAAGGCACCATTGACGAGTTGCCGTAAGGATAGGCTATTCCAAATCCGACATGCCAGGCGAGCGCGTTACGCGAATTGAAGTTGCGTGTAAATGTATAGTCAATTTCTCCTTTGACATATTGGGCGAACTGAATGCCAAAAATTTTGTATGCGCCGTCATGGCGGTGTGCGCCGTCGAGAGAGGAAATAGCGTAGAGTAGGTTACCAGCCAATTCGCCTGATGCGCGGAGTGTGGTTACTGATGGCTGGACGGCAAATGCATTTACCGATGCTGTCGGTATGCGTCGGTTTGTGCGCGAATAGGTGTAGCCTGTGCGCATAATGAAATGGTCCTCGTAGCTATAGCGTAAAAGAGGATTTGGGGTAATCTGGTCGATAAAGTCGATGGTAGAGCGTGGGAGACGAACATAGTTTACGTCGATAAGTTCGAATGTGTGACGACGCAATATGTCGCGCTCTCGGCGTGACCATTTGTAACGCCACGCTGCGCCTGCGATGATTCGGGTGTACTCAGGACGTTCCTGATGCACGAATGACAAGGCAAATTCGGTTGAGGCTCGTTGACGCTGTTTGAAGCTTTTTGAGAGGAATGGAAATTCGAATTTCGGGAATGTGATGCCGACTTCACCGGCAATTTCGGTGTAGTGATCGTTGATTAGCCCATCAAAATTGCCGGACAGGCTTTCGTAAGCTCCACGGAGTTTGGCCGTGAGTAGTTCGGAATTCTTTGCAAGATTTCGGTGCTGATAAGTCACGCCTGCGCCAAAGCCTAAATCGCCTTCGGAGTTTGTGCCTTCGACCTCAACTGATATTCCCTGCTTACGATTTCTTGAAATCGTTATTACGGCGTCCATCCAGATTTCATCGTCAATTTCAGCGATAGGCTTCATCTCGATGTTAATAAACTTAAGGATGCCAAGCTGCCCGAGGGCTTCGTAAGTGCGGTCGACATTGGTTGCCCGGTAGATGGCACCGGGACGCAGGTAGCATTTCTCCTCTAAGATTCCCGGTTTGATGTAATGGTCATGACCATAAATGACAATAATCGAACGATAGTCAACGGTGTCATTATGCGATTTTTTTTCAGCGAGATTTGGGTCTGTGACAAAGAATATTTTCCGCAATCTATAGATGTAATGATGTGCTGGTTTATCGCCATTGTCAGGAGTTGATGACGAAGCGACCTTCTTCGGTGGGAATATATTCATAGTCAGATCGACTGCTTTTGATCCGGCGGTTGTGTCAGCTACAAATGTGATATTGTCTTTGTTAAAATCATAATATCCGGCGTTGCGCAGGACTTCAGTAATAGCCGTGCGGTCGTTATCGAGAACATTTCGGTCGAAAAGAGTTCCTGATCGAAGGCTTAGAGCGGCAGTGTCGCTCATAACTATACGTCGGATAGCTGTATCAGGTATATCGTAGGATACGGATTCAATGTAATGAGGAGAGCCTGGTATGATTTTATAGTTTACAGCAATCTTTTTTTCGCCGGTGGAGACTGTATCAGCTATTACACGAGCATCGAGGTAGCCACGGTTGATAAGCGCTTGTTTGAGCTGTTTGGCAGAGGCTTCGGTGAGTTCTGGGCTGTAGATTACAGGCGCTTGCCCGATGTTGCGTAGCCAACGGTTATACCATTTGGTGGAGTCGGCTCCCGAAAGACTGTATGTGGCGAGCTGTAGCTTGGCAAATCCAAGTACTTTGTGGTTGGGTGTCTGGCGTAGGAAATAATAAAGTTCTTTATCTGTGGCGTCAGTCTGCCCGTCGATTTCAATATTAACTTTGTCAAGTAGATAGCTGCCTTTGGGGACGTGTTTTGTAGAACTGCAGGCCTGCAAAAATACTACCATTATCATTAAAACGATAATAGTAAAGAAGAAAAGTTTGTTTGCGTCCTTACCGCGGCCTGGTAGTTTGTTTTCCATTTTATAGCTTATTTGGGCAAAATTAGTCAATAATTTGGATATTGCATAACTACTGAGTTTAAAATGCGGAACAAAAAGAATAGAAAATGCGTTTTAATTGAAACTAACTTAGACTATTAAATTTATGAGAATATCTGGAAATCAACTAACTCAAAAATATACTGGCGTTAATTATTCGCCCCGAAGGGCAGAAACACGTCAGGCGTCAGATCTGGAGTTCAAGCGATTCAGCCTTGAAGACATGCCAGTGATTAGAAAATATATGGATTATAATGAAGGTCGAACATGTGATTATACACTCGGCGGCATTTTTATGTGGGTTGACTATTTTGATTATGAATATTGCATTACAGATAATACATTGTTTATAAAGGGTATTTCAGAGAATCATCCCGGTATGGTGGCGTTTTCATTGCCGCTGGGTGAGTTGCCTCTAAAAGATTCGATAAAGCTTATATTAGATTATTGTAAGGCGCATAATATTCGTCCGGCATTTTCAGCAATTCCGACAGCGAAGGCTAAAGAAATAGCAGAAATGTTTGGCGGTAAGTTAGAGGCGCTTGAAGGGTGGAGCGATTATCTCTATGACGCACACTCTTTGGCAACATTACAAGGTAAAGCTTATTCTAAGAAACGTAATCATGTTAACCGTTTCATTGCTGACAACCCAGATTATAGGTTTGAAATGATTACGGACGCGAATCTCGATGAGGCATTAGCCTTTTTTGAAACAGTTGACCTTGATGAAAAAGAAGATAAAAATATGGCATCTTATGAGCTGGAGCAATGCAAGGAGGTGATGCGTAATCTTGATAAATATCTGTTCGATGGTGCAATCTTGAGAGGTCAGGATGGAAAAATTTGTGCACTCACACTTGGCGAAGTTGTCGGAGATACATTGTTCGTTCATGTAGAGAAGATGAATCATGACGTTTCTGGAGCCGGCGAGGCAATCAACAAAATGTTTGCGTCTGAAATGATGATAAGAAATGGCGCGATTAGTTATATAAACAGAGAAGAGGACATGAATGATTCAGGTTTGCGTTTTGCAAAAGAATCATATCACCCTGTTGCATTGCTAGATAAAAGCAATATCCTTTTTTAATGCAGTTATTGGTGTCTTGAAAACATTTGGCCGACTCGCATCGTGCACTCTCGTATGAACATATAGGCTGGAGTGACCAGAGGCATGAATCTCATCTTATTTTTGGGTGCGATTATTTTTAACCCTTCGGGATGGCAGACGATATTGATAACTTCGGGGAGTTCGATCGGTTCACCGTCGATATGGGCAATGCCAGATGTTGGGCGTGTGATTGTTATGGAATCGGTGCGAAATGTGTCAATCAAACCTCTATTCGTTATAGACCCAGCGAGGAGTTCAACGCCGACAAGGGCCTCGGAGATTGCATTGCCGGAGTGAACGACAGTTATATCGAGTTGACCGTCAGTAATCGACGCAGTTGGGGCTATGTATGCGTTGTTGCCATATTGTGAAGCGTTGCAACAAGCAATGAGGAATGCGTCGACGTTTAATGTCTTGTCTCCGATTGTTAATTCATATTTTTCAGGGGTGAATCTTACAAACTCGTCAACCGCGCTTTTTAGATAGGCTATTAAACCTCTTTTATGGCCGGCTGCAAACCGATGGCTCACAGCTGCGTCAAAACCGAGTCCGAAGGTGCAGAAAAACGGTATGTCGTTTGCGGTGCAATAATCACAATTTACTACGCTCCCTTTTTTAAGCATGTCTAATGCTAAAATTGGGTGGACGGGTATATCAATATGACGAGCAAGGCCATTACCGGAACCGTTGGGTAGGATAGCTAATGCTACATTTGAGCCGATAAGTCCGGCCGCTACTTCGTTCACGGTACCGTCTCCTCCGCAGGCGAGCACAACATCGTAGTCAGCAAGTACAGCTTGTTTAGCAATAAGAGTAGCGTCACCTGGTCCTTTTGTTAGCTCTGTATCAATAAGATGCCCCATGGTTCTGACTCGCTTCTCAATTATTGCGCGTAAACCATGCTTTGAATTTGTTCCCGATATCGGGTTAATTATTAGCAGTATCTTAAGAGGATCCGGTTTCATGGTGCAAACATAGTCAAAAAAAAACTCATATCAAATTCTATATGGAAATTTATTATTGTGTCCTACTTTTTATCTGGTTGGATTTTAGCCGCATGTCGTTTTAATATATAAGATAATTTTAAATTTAGCGTTTAGATTGTTGCAGATATGGGTTTAATAGTTTATATTTGCGCTATATTACTTCTCTATCTAAACTTAGCGAGGACTTGTCTGATAGAAGACAGGCCCTCGCACTTATTATCAGGTATGATTGATTCCTATGTATTAAGAAATAGCCATCCCTCGCTCAATCGCTTTCTCATTGAGGGGAATCAGATGGTGGTGACGTTCAGGCAAAGTCTTTTTTAGACCTCTGATAACGGCATCAACCGAAACTATATTGCGGCGATTTAGCAACGCGCCAAGCAATATCATGTTATACGTCTTAGTGTTATTCATTTCAATTGCCGCAGTCATTGCGTCGACGGGGACAACGTTGATGTCTGTGCGTGTGGGCGGACGGTGAATGCCTGAAGGATCGTAAATTAAAGTTCCGCCAGGTTTTACTTTCGGCTCAAACTTATCGAGGCTCTGTTGGTTAAGTAAAACCGCAGTATCATAAGAATCGAGCACTGGGGAACTTATCGGTTGGTCGCTTACAATGACGGTTACGTTGGCTGTGCCACCACGTTGTTCTGGACCATAGCTTGGCATCCATGTTACTTCAAGATTATCCATTAATCCGGCGTAGGCCAAAATTTTGCCCATGGACAACACTCCTTGTCCTCCAAATCCGGCTATAATAATTTCTTCTTTCATTACTTAGATGTTTTTAAGGTCGCCTAACGGATATTTTTCAAACATGTTTGCAGCCATCCATTCATTTGACTGTACTGGTGTTAGCTTCCATCCAGAGTTACATGTTGAAACGATTTCGACTACAGATGTGCCTTTTTTTGCAATTGCGTTTTCGAAAGCGTGCTGTATGGCTTTCTTAGCTTTTCTTACTGCGCCGGGGGTATGTACTGACTGACGGCTAACATAGCAAGTGCCGTCGAGTTGAGCCAAGATGTCCGACAT
>CAMWQZ010000099.1 GCA_947176515.1 uncultured Bacteroidales bacterium
GACGATACTGGGTGATGTTTTCTGCCACGATTACAGAGTTGTCAATCATCATGCCGACGGCGAGGATAAGACCGGCGAGCGAAATGATATTAATAGAAACGTGGAAGAAGTAAAATAATAGGAACGTGACGATTACCGCTACGATAATCGTGATGCCGATGACAAAAGGCAAACGAATGCTGCGCATGAACAGAGCACACACCACAAAGACCAGTATCAGGCCAAGAATGAGGTTTTGCTCGAGGTTTATAATCGTGAAGTCGAGCAGCTGGGTCTGGCTACGGGTCAAATCAAAGCTGATATTTGGATACTGGGCTGTGAAATAGTCGATTGTCTCCCGGACAGCTTTTTCGAGACCTGACATGCTCTCGGCGTCGTGCTTGATTATAGCCATTGTCACAGCGCGTCCGTCGTTATATGACGAAAAGCCGATAGGAGTCTGCTCGACAAGCTCAACGGTGCAGAAGTCACCGAGGGAGTACATGCGGTCATTTTTCATCAGCTTGACGTTGCGGACGTCTTCGGGCGTGCGCAGCTGATTGGAAACATGGATGTTATATTCATAATAGCCGTCGCGCACTGTCATGCTTCCCGGCTCGGCATTGTTGGCAGCAAGGGCTGACTCGATGTCGCTCACCGTCACTCCGGCTATCTGCATGCGGTCATAGTCGGGCTGCAGACGCAACTCCTTGCCTGGCACACCGGTGACGTCGACCATTGCGACCTCGGGCAATTGCTCGAGTCGGCGGCGCACGATGTTCTCGGCGATACTGCTAAGTTCGAGGAACTTTGAGGCATCGTCATCACCTTTGAGCGTCATCTGCAGATACATCACCGGGATGTCGGTCGCACTCGCTTTCACAGCCTTCGGGCGGCGAGTGTCGCGCGGCAGCGAGTTCATAGCGGCGTCAATCTTCTCGTTGACCTCAATGAAGGCCAAATCGGTGTTAACGCCGTAGTCCATCGTCAGGCTTATGACGCCCGACGCATCACGTGTCTCACTGTGAATGTCACTCAGTCCGCCGACCTGCATAAGCTGTCGGCGCAACGGAGTGACAATAGAGTTTTCGAGTTCTCGCGCCGACATGTTGTCGCCGGTGACCTGCACGGTTATATGAGGTATGGCAACATCGGGCAACAACGAGACAGGAAGCGTGACAAAGGTTACGCAGCCTAATATCACCACGGCCAAAAATGCCATGATAACCGCAATCGGACGTTTAAGCAGGAACTCGACCATCAGACTTTAGTCTTTAATACGTATTTTTACAATCGTCGGGTTGACTTCGTCAGTGTCTTTGATGCGAGCCATCTCGTCGGAGGCAACTATGATAAAGAAGCATCCGTCCTGAACGAATTGCATCGGCCAGCCATAGACAGTCTCTCCGTCGACCTCAACCGGGAAGCCTTCGTAAAATTGGCACAGGCCGTAGTCGCCTTCTAACGGCAGTTTGCGACGATAGACAAGTTCGCCGTCTGACAAGCGATAGACGTCGTAGTATAATATGGTAACTCCATCGCTACTAATGTCATAACGTGCGAAGATATAGTCGGAATTGAAGATTGGGTTCTGGATATAAATATGTGACATTTCTGCATCTCTGACTTCTTCATGGGTCTCTAATGCGCCCCAGTCACAGCCGTATTTGCCTAAGTTGAGCGCGATCTTAGCTATGAGCTCATGATTATCGGTGTCAATTCGGTAGATAGTGTCGGCGTCGACAACGTAGTTATTGCCGTCGTAACCGAGCACCTCGTCCATGCGGTACGAGCCCTGTGCACCCCAACGGCGCTCCTTAAGTTGGTAGATATTCTCAATCTGCCAGTCTGAATCATACTGATATATCTTTTTCTCCCTTACATTGTGGTATCCTCCCTTAAAGCTTACAACCCCATTGTAAGCCAGCCAACCACCGCCATTAATCGGAGACAAGCTTTGGATTGAATCATTTTCGACAGAGCGGATAAATTTGCCGGCTTTGTCATATTGCACGAGTCTTTCGTGCCCCCAGTTATTATCGTCAAAGACGGTCCAATCTGAAGTCGCAGGCTGATAATATCCATAATAAGACCTCATATATTCTTCAGGACCGGGGCCATGATGATTGAAGGCCTCAGTGAGTTTGCCTGAAGGGTAGTCAAACACTGTCATCCATTCGCCTTCATGCATGTATGCCTTGCCATCGACAATCGCTAAGAGGAATGGCAGCGAAAACATTGAGCTGTCAGTAAATTCGGGCTGAAATGTTTCTACTATCTCAACCTTGTCAGTAATATTATCAAAGTCTTTGGCATCGAAAGACTTTTCAATTTGCACTGTAGCGAGTGTGTCGTTTTCACCAGCGCCACCAGAGCATGCGCATAATGTAGACAGGGCTATGCCTGATACAAAAAACAAATAGACGGATTTTTTCATGATTTTATAATGTTTTATTTAGTTGTAATCCTTACGGGAGTTTCATGAGCGAGGTTTTCGTTGCCGCTGAATATTACTGCATCACCCTCGTTCAGGCCCTCGATGATTTCGTAGCTGTCGAGATTTTCAAGGCCGGTAGTGACATAGTTCCACATCGCTTTGCCGTTTTGGAAAGTGAATGCCACCTGGCGACCTGAGCGGAGAACGACGGCGCTCTTAGGCACGACCAATTTGTCGCCCAGGCTATGAGAACTACGGATGCGGACATTCACGCCGTCGACAAGGCCACGGCCGCTGTTGAGCGCAGCCTTGACCGCAATGTGGCCGCTCTCGTCAACCATCGGATTGATTTCGGTCACGCGTCCGGAGTATCTCTCATTGCTGCTGTAAGGCGTGACTTCGACGGTCTCGCCCTGCTGAAGGAGAGCCAGTTCGCTTTCGAGTATCGGGAACTCAACGCTCATGTTGTTGTCATTGATAACGCGGCAGAAAGGTTCGGCGGTCGATGCCATGGTGTGAGCCGCGCCCTTGACATTTGCCACAATGCCGTCAAAGGGGGCTGTCAGAGTGGCATTTTCGATGTCGCGCATGGTTGAATTATAAGAAGCCTCAGCCTGTTCGAGACCGCTGCGGATGCGAGCGAGACTCATTACGTCGGCTGGCACCGACGTCATATCGTCGGGATTATATCCTTGGCCAATAAGCACATCCTGCAAGTCGAGCCGCGCCTGTGCAACGGCAGCAGCTTGTCGCGCCTTTTCGGCGTTGAGCTTAAACATATCGAGACGTGCAAGAATCTGACCTTTTTTCACACGCTGACCGTTATGGACCATAACGTCGCTGATGAGTTCTGGTGAGCGGAAATAGATATCGGCAAATTCTGACGCCTTTACGCGCCCGTTGCTGACAATGTCGCTGTTAAATGGCTTGGCTTTAAGGGTTATAGTGTCAATCTCAACTGTTAGTTCGAGATTTCCTTGGTTCATAACCTCTGATTCAGAGGTTTTCGTATCATTACCCGAACATGCGGATAGAGTTACAAGGCACGGAGCGAACAGCAGTGCTATGTTTTTTATGGCTCTCATATTATAAATAGTAATCAGTTTTATAGCGCAAAAAATGCTCTTATAGATTAATTTACCGCAAATATACGCTTTTATTTTTAATAAATCGCTCCAACCCCAGCAGAAATCTGCAAAAACAGCGGAATTATATAAAATCAAACGCAAGGGAGCATGTCAAGCCCCCTTGCGTACATTATTTAATGTCTGATAATTATCAGAAACGTTTCGTGACGCAGTTCCGGCGCCCGTGAAACTTCCTAATGCGTTGGAGTGACTAATTCTTTATATGATATCGGAAGTGCGATTTTCTTTATTACCGGGTCCTCGCCATTGGACACGAAGTAGAGTATCATCGTCTCAGGGTCAATAGTATAGCAATTAATGCTTTCGCTAAGCACCAGCCGTTTGGTCGGCTGTCCGTCAAGAGTGAATGAAAGGATGTTGGAGAATCCTTTGCCCAAATCGTCAGAGCTTTCAATCTTAATGCCATTATACCCGACGGTGAAGCCCTCGGCGCTTATCGCTGGGTTTAAGAACATTTCCCAACGCGGTTTTTTAGTGTAGGTGATGCCAATTGGCAATTCCCTTTTCACCACTTTAGTGTCAATATCAATAGGGCCGAGAAGCATGGTCTCGTTGTTATGGGCGAGATCATAGATTTCGATTGCATTCCACTCTAAATTAGCCGCAACGAGAGAGTTTCTATCTGCCGAAATGGCAACGTTCATCTGCGCTAAATTGTTCCTCGGCACAAACTCGTCGTCTCCTGTCATGAAGTAAAAGTTCCCTATGGTGTCAGTTGCAACTCCGTCAAGCATCGCCCTAAGGAATCTCACACTATCAGCGAAAAATGGAGCATAAACCACTTCGTCGTCTGCTAATAACATGCTTTTATACATATCGTCAAGCCCCGATGCGACATGTTTGATGGTCGGCTCTAAGCTGTTTCGGTCAACCGAAATTTCAAAAAACTTCTTATCTCTGGCTGGCGCAACATAAAGTTTGCCGTCATTAATGTAAGTGTTAGATATTCCGAGGCTTTCAAGCGGACCTTCACCTTTTGTCATACAGTTTGAGTAACGGCCGTCAGTAGTGTTTAAGAACCATATGGACTTGTCATTATTTGCATCGTGTATGGCCATGATATTGTCATCGAGCATTTCGATTTGTTTAGGATAACCTAAAATCATATCGTCGTCGCTAACCGGCTCGGCATTATCCACATTAAGGTTAACGGTCTCAAAGTCATCGAGAGTAAAATGTCTTATTGTCTCTGTATTTTCAACAACCTTACTCTGACACGCAATCAAACTCGCTGCTGCCACCACCGCAGCCGAAAAATAAAAAAAGCTTTTCATTGCCCTAAAATTCACATTAATAAAACCACGCAAATTAAAAAAAAACAATTTGTTATCAAAATAAAAATACCAACTGATTTCAACTTCTTCACAAAAGGTAATTACATAAGACTAACCGTTATATCATCTTACCTATTTGGCTTCTTTTGCTAATCATCAAGTTGATTCCAGTCTCTCGCGAACGAGCTCGATGGCTTCCTTTCCGGTGACGCGGTCAATCTTTATTTTTATGATGGCCACGACTTTAAGGAATTTATCTATTTCGGCTGTCGGGTCTATGCCTTTGCTGTATTTTGTGCTGAGCAATCGTAATGCTGCAATTTTATCATCGTCCGACTCAAGAATTTCAGCTCGTCCGAACGCAATCACGCTCCTAAAATAAGATGTAAACTCTTCAGGCACAATATCATCTCTATCAATGATACAAACAGAGCATTTAGGGTTACGCTTAATCGCATCAATCTTATGCCCTTGAGCCGCCGAATGGATATAGATTGCGCCATCGGCATAAACATAGTTTACTGGCACGGGGTAAGGATAATCATCATCGCCAGACACTGCCCAGACCGCAACTTTGCCTTCATTGAGTATTCGCATCACTTCGGCGTCTGACAACTGCTGTTTAAAACGCCGCATTTTTCTGTCAATCATGCCACTACTTTTAAACCGATTATTGAGATTATTAGTGTTGAGATAAATAACAATCTCCAAAATGAGGCCGGCTCGTTGAAGAATAGTATACCGATAATTACAGCACCGACAGCTCCGATTCCAGTCCAAACCGAATAAACAGTACCTATCGGCAAGCGCTCGGCAGCCTTAGCCATCAGCAACATACTGAACCCCAACGCCACGAGGAAACCTATCCACCACCAGACAAGTTCATTGCCCATGGCTGTTTTTGTCTTTCCGAGACAAAAAGTGAAAGCGGTCTCCATCAGACCGGCTACAATCAATATAATCCAGTTCATTCCTCTTCTGTCTCGACAAGGA
>CAMWQZ010000100.1 GCA_947176515.1 uncultured Bacteroidales bacterium
GTATGGCAAGGTTCGTCGCGCTAAACTTTACTACCTCCGTAAACTAACCGGTAAGAAAGCTCGTATCAAAGAGCGCCGCGTAGTTTCAAAATAATAGTCGCGAAGACTCTTATTAAAAACTCTTCAGCCTCGCCCCTCCGGCGAGGCTAATTTTTTTTGTACGGTCGTAGCTCGCAACGACCCATAGAATTGTATAAACGGCCTCGCAAAACTTATAAATCCACGATAAAGTACGGACATGCCTTTGGCTTTGGCATGTTAGATTGGTTGTCAGGGACTTAGTTCAACATGCCAAAGGCATCTCCGTACAAATTCCCGGTTCTGCAACACCTGCGCCTCACACAATTGTGCATTGTGCATTATGCATTGTGCATTATGAATTGTGCATTGTGCATTGTGCATTGAGCTAAATAAAAAACCGCGGCTGTGGGGTCGCGGTTTTTGTTGCTCATTATATGGAAAAAATTATTCTTCGATGGTGACGAGGCGGTAGGTTTGAGAACCGACGCCGAGTTCCTCGGCGTGAGATAGGATTTTTGTGCCAAGACGAGAATTGATGCGTTCGATAAGGTCAGCCTTGCCGGGGTCGTCAGAGTTCATAACGAGGTCGACACATGCGCGGTCGAGAGCGACGGGGTCGAGAGACGCAAGCACGCCGAGATCAGCCATCTTAGGAGCTTCGGGATTTCCGTTGCAGTCGCAGTCGACCGAAAGACGGTTAGCAACATTGATATAAAGGATATTCTCGCCAAAATGGTCAGTGATTGCTTTAGCGGCGTCGGCCATTGACTCTATGAACACTGACTGCTCGGCGGTGTTCTGCCAGATAGAGTCAACGCAAGCAGTCTTGCCACCAGAGTGGATATAAGTCTTGCCGGCTGAAGAAGCCAATCCGATGGAGATATTTTTCAGAGCTCCGCCGAAACCGCCCATCTGGTGTCCCTTGAAGTGAGAAAGGACGATGAGGAAGTCATAGTTGTTGATATTCTTGCCTACGATGTCTTTTTTAAGATACTTGCCGCCTTCGACGGGAAGTTCGATTTCGCCCTCGGCGTCGAGGATGTCAATCCCAGCCAAATCAGTGAAGCCGTGTTCCTTAGCGGTGGCAAGGTGAGCTTCGGTGGTGTTACGGTTACCGGCATAGGCGGTGTTACATTCTACAAATGTGCCGTTGACGAGTCTTACGAAATCAGCGATAAGAGCAGTGTCGAGATGATTTGATTTGTTTGATTCGCCGGTCGAGATTTTGATACCGATATTGTTGCCTTCGGCTTTGCGACCGAGAGCTTCGTAAACTTTGACGATGTTTTCGGGCGTGATGTCCTTGATGTAATAGACGGTTGGCACATCGTCAGAGGCTACAGCAGCAGTGTCTGCATCCTGTTTAGCGCCTGCGGCGTTTGCTCCGCCACATGAGCATAATGAAGTCAATGAGGCCATTACGAACGAGGCCAAAAGAGTGTTTAGTTTTTTCATTTTTATGTATGGATAAATAAGTTAATCTTCTGGAATAATTTCAGATAGGTCGCGCATTTCGGCATATTCGAGCCACTCGGGGTCGTTTTCGGCATAGATAGAAAGAGGGAGAATAGGGAAGGACTCGAGTGCCTGGTTGAGTTTCTTGTTGAAAATATTGGTGCTGAGTGTGTAGAATACCCAATTACGTTCACCTGCGCCGGTATATATGCCTGTCATCACGGCTATAGGGTCTTTATCAAAGACAGCGTTAAGGGCGTCGGTGACTGCGCCCATAGTCTCGGCTGTTGAGTCGTCGGGCATGGCCGCGCCAGGGGCGTCGGAGTAGCGCCAGGTGATTTCTACCCTGATGTTAAATCGGGGATTGTTACGGAACGAGTCTATGTCACGGCGACCGCTGACGATAATCAGTCGCCCGTCTTCACTCTCAGTGGGACAAGTCCACCAGTCGTTACGTTTGGCCATAGGATTAGTAATGTTAAATAGGTTATAAAAAATAAAGCTACGTCGGAGTGTAAGCCGGGTTATGTAGAGTACGCACTTTCGGTTAAGAGTTGCGTCGCTCCGTCCGTCATTTATCTGAATCGGCTGTCGCCAGCCGACTTTAGCAGTCTACCCCCCGGCAATGGGCGAGCAACCCTTAAATGCCGGTATACTTGACCTTGCAACCCATAAGATGTGCGGCGCGCAATATCACTATCGCGCCCGGTGAGCTCTTGCCTCGCCTTTTCACCCTTACCCCACGCCGAAAGGACGTGGGGCGGTAATTTTCTGTCACATTACTCTGCCGTTGCCGACAGCTTCCCGTTAGGAAATATGGTGCTCTGTGTTGCCCGGACTTTCCTCACGTCGGACAAAGCCGACTCGCGACGGACCCTCCGGCGCAGCTTTTATGAAATCTTATTACATGTAGCCGCGGATGATGCCGCGCTTAGAATTTTTGATGAAGAGGATGATTTCGTCGCGTTCTTTAGTCGCAGGCAGCTCTGCCTCGATGCGTTCGATAGCGTCGCTGACGTTCATGCTTGAAAGATAGAGGTAGCGATAAATATCCTGAATCTCTCGGATTGTGTCGTTAGAGAAGTTGCGGCGACGAAGACCGATAGAGTTAACGCCGGCATAAGCGATTGGCTCGCGAGCAGCTTTAACATAAGGGGGGATGTCCTTGTTGACAAGCGCGCCGCCTTGAAGCATAACGTGAGGACCGATGTGGCAGAACTGGTGGATAAGCGACCCACCGCCGATTACTGCATAGTTGTCAACAACAACTTCGCCAGCAAGCTGTGAAGCGTTAGATATAATAACGTTATCACCTACGATACAGTCATGGGCGACATGAGAGTATGCCATGATAAGGCAGTTATTGCCAACGATAGTTTTTCCTTTGGCAGCTGTGCCGCGGTTGACGGTCACACATTCGCGAATGGTGGTGTTGTCACCGATGATGGCTGTGGTTTCTTCGCCGCGGAATTTGAGGTCCTGAGGTATAGCGCCGATTACTGCGCCGGGGAAGATATTACAGTTTTTACCGATACGCGCTCCTTCGAGTATGGTAACATTGCTACCGATACGGGTGCCTTCGCCGATTTCGACATTCTGGTCAATTGTGACAAACGGGTCGATTACCACCGAAGGTGCGATTTTTGCAGCCGGGTGGATATATGCAAGAGGTTGTTTCATCGTTTTTTCTAAAGTAGATTACTTGTTTTTGATTATCTGAGCCATAAATTCACATTCGCAGACGATTTTTTCGCCGACAAATGCGAGACCTTTCATCACAGCCATGCCTCGGCGGAGTGGAGTCATGAATGAAACGTGGAAAATCAGTGTATCGCCCGGCACCACCTTCTGGCGGAACTTGACATTATCAATCTTCATGAAATAGGTTGAATAGCGCTCGGGTTCATCAACAACACTGAGCACAAGCAGGCCGCCTGTCTGAGCCATAGCTTCGACGAGAAGCACGCCAGGCATAACGGGCTCCTGGGGGAAGTGACCCTGGAAGAAGGGTTCGTTGGTTGTGACGTTTTTAATGCCGACGATAAAGCTGTCGCCCTTATCAATGATTTTGTCGACGAGTAAGAACGGATAACGGTGAGGGAGAAGTTCGCGGATGCGGTTGTTATCCATCAGCGGCTCTGCGTTAGGATCATAAAGAGGCGCCTGAACTTCCTGACGCTTGATATTGCTACGGATTTTCTTTGCGAGCACAGAGTTGATAGTGTGACCGGGCTTAGTTGCGATTACTTTGCCTTTGAGGGGACGGCCGATAAGAGCGATGTCGCCGATTAGGTCAATAACTTTGTGACGGGCCGGCTCATTGTCGTGGCTGAGCGGACGAGTATTGACATAGCCAAACGATGTAACTTCGCGACGCGGCGAATTCATGATGTCGGCGATGTGGTCGAGGCGGTCTTGTGAAAGCTCGGAGTCATAGATAACGATTGCATTATCGAGGTCGCCACCTTTGATGAGTCCGGCTGTAACGAGAGGTTCGATTTCGCGGACAAAAACAAATGTGCGAGAGGGCGCGATTTCTTCGCCGAAGCTTTCGATATGCTCCATTGAAGCATACTGGTTTGAAAGTACGGGTGAATCAAAGTTAACCTTGACTTCAACGCTGAACTCGTCATCGGGGAGAATCATTATTTTTGAGCCGGTGGCTTCGTCAGCAACTTCAATCTTATGCTTTACTATATAATAGTCTTTATCATCTTTCTGCTCTTCGATGCCAACTCGGTTGATTTCGTCAACATAGGGTTTTGCGCTGCCATCAAGGATAGGCAGCTCGGGAGCGTTAACCTTAATGAGACAGTTGTCAATACCGGCTGCATAAAGTGCTGCCATGGCATGCTCGATAGTGCTTATGGTTACATCGCCTTTGCCGATGACTGTACCGCGGTTAGTGGCAACGACATTATCAGCGACAGCGTCGATGATAGGTTGTCCTTCGAGGTCTACACGCTGAATTTTATAGCCGTGATTGTCGGGTGCAGGGCAGAATGTGGCTTCTATCTGCGCGCCTGTATGAAGTCCTTTGCCGCTGAGGCTGAAACTGTCTTTTAGGGTCTGTTGTTTCATTGGAATATATTTTATGATTTTTATTTTCGTTATTTATTCTCAAGTTTCTTTACTCGGTCAAAGAGTTCGCCGAGGCGCTTGAGATATGCACTCTGGCGCATAAAGTCACGTGCCGGCACGGCCGGATAGCCCATAATCTTACTATCGTCGGCGACGTTGTTAGGTACGCCCGACTGAGCACCGATGCCGACTTTGTTGCCAACGGTGATATGCCCTGCAAATCCAACCTGGCCTCCAATCATACACCAGCTGCCAATTTTGGTCGAACCTGCTACGCCAGTCTGTGCGGCGATAACGGTTGACTCGCCGATTTCGACGTTATGGGCAACCTGAATCAGATTGTCGAGCTTGGTGCCGCGACCCACGCGAGTAGCCCCCATGGTGGCACGGTCGACAGTCGTATTTGCTCCGATTTCAACATCGTCAGCAATTTCAACGATGCCAATCTGAGGTATCTTGTGATAGCCATCAGCCGTAGGCGCAAATCCGAAACCGTCAGCACCGATTACAGCTCCGGCGTGGATTATGCATCGCGAGCCAACGTGGCATCCGTCATAAATCTTTACTCCTGGATATATAATTGTGCCATCGCCGATTACGACATTTCTGCCGATATAAGACTGTGGGAATATCTTTACAGCCTTGCCCAGTTTAGCGCCTTCGCCGATGTATGCAAACGCTCCGACATATGAATCGTCGTCAACCGTGACACCTTCAGCAATATGACATGGCTGCTCGATGCCGGTCGGCATAACAAACATAAACTTAGCGACCATCGTAAGTAAATCAGATAGCGTCGAATAGGGGTCATCGACCCTTATGAGAGTAGCTTTAATCGGGGCTTCGGCAACGAAGTCTTTGCGTACCAATACGATAGATGCGTCGGTCGAATAAACAAAATGAGTGTATTTTGGATTGGCCAGGAATGTGATGGCACCCGGCTTGGCTTCTTCAATTTTCGAAAACGTGCTGACTGTCACCGAGCCGTCACCTTCGACGATGCCGCCTACTTGTTGTGCAATCAGATCTGCAGAAAATTCCATATTAGCTTTGTCGACAATTTTATTGATTACGCAAAGTTGCAAAAAAAAATTCATATAGAACTATTTTAAAGCAACAAAAAGCGCATTTGAGCGCTTTTTGTGCAATATGAGCCGGAAGTTTTACGACTTTTGGAGTCTTGTTAATGTCGCAGTATCTCTTTGACCATCGAACCATTTGTCAATAATACGGGCAAAAATATCGTCAGGCGAAGCGCTGTCAAAAAGAGTC
>CAMWQZ010000101.1 GCA_947176515.1 uncultured Bacteroidales bacterium
GAGCTGTCGCAGGCGCAGCAATGTCAGTTATCCTTTTGGGTTGTGGGAGTGGCGATAGTGGGCTGCCGGTAATGAATCTTGAAGCAGATATGAACGTCGAAAACACCCAAAATCCCGAGACGGTTGCCAATTTTAAAATTGTAGTACATCCGGAGGTGACAGACACCACATTGATTAATTACCTAAATCTTGTAGATATCATTGATGGAAAGTTTTATGTGGCCTCTAATAATCTTATGGTGTTCGGCATTGATGGTAAATGTCTTAGCTCGTTCAATCATGTTGGTCCAGGTCCGGAAGAATACGGTCAGTGGGACGGTGCATTAGTAGACCGAAAATCAGGTGACTGGATAATGACTCCATCAAATATGCAACCTGTTCTGAAACGCTACACACAATATGGAGCATTTGCTGGGGCAGACACAATTTTGCCGATGCAGAATCTTCAATACCTGAATGATGGGTGGATTGCTACAAATAATGGGTTGAGTTGTGCTAATCTGACACTTTATTATTTGGACAACGATTTCAATCTTATAGACTCTATGGCTACCCCCTTCAAGCATAGGGTCTATGCGGCGCCGGGCGGTAAAACCGGATTGCAGAGCTATGTGAAGAGTAACGGCTGCCAAGCTTATATCTTGCGAAATGACACTGTGTATGACATCACAGATGCGCAAGTTGCGCCTGCGCCTGTCGCAGTAGCTTCGTTCGGTGATAAGATTGTACCTAACAATTATGATGAAGAATTGGAACAGGGCTGGTATGACAAGTATATCGAGCCATACTATTACTATGGGAGTGACTATGTGATGGTGTTTTACAGCCATGAAGGCCGGGTAGCAATGCGTGTGTATAACTTTAAGTCGGGCGAGCTCGTCCTGGCGCTTTCTAACAATGTAAATGCTGATGCTCCGGGTCTTGCCATCGATTACGATGGCATAACTCTCTATGCTGGCATGCCAATGTATGTTAGTGACAATACGTTCTATTTTTCAATAAGCGATAGCCAAATGATTGACCTCACCGGTGATGAAAATGCAAACCCGGCAATTTTTGCAATAGAAATCAAGTGAGACATCAGAAGACAGGCGAGGCGTAAGCGATAATTGAATATAAATAATAGCCGCGGACAGTAAAGTTCGCGGCTCTATCTATTTATGTGTTGTTTTATCTCAGGAAATTTGGGGCGTGGATTAATCTATACTCCTAAAACTATTGCAGGATTAATACTAAGTTTCTTGCTGATTATTCTGGCTTGTTGAAGAGTTGGTTCTTTTTTACCTGAAAGATATTCGCAGATTCTGGATGGATTTATGCCAAGTAGCTTAGCCAGAGAGGCCTGGTTGAGCCCCATCTCATACATGCGCAGTTTTATGACGTCGATTAGGGTCGGTTCGCCAATCGAGAAATGTTCATCAGAGTAGTCTGCTACCAGTCCCGAAAGAAGCTCCAGTTCCATACTGTTTGGGTCAGTTAGCGGAGTCTCGTCAGTGACAAGAGGCAATAACTCTTCGATGCGTTTGAGTGCCCAGCGGTATTGTGCTTCGTTTTCTATTCTTGTCATAATTTATGTTCTTATATTGTTGAACAATCTATTTTGTCATATTCGTTATGGGTGCCGATAAACCGGATGTAAACCCATTTTATTGTAAACTTGATTACGACTACAAGTCGGTGGTGATTACCTTTGATATTAAACACATAGTGCTGATTGCCGACATTATCAGCGCTGTTAAAACTTTTCTTTACATCTGCAAAGTTTTTCCAGTCAGCTTCTTTTACGGTTTTAACCCATTCTTGCAATGCCGTCTTTGTATCTGGATGCAGAGCTATATACTGTTTAAGTGGTTCTTCTGTAATAATTCTCATATTCCGTAATATGAAATTAAATCCATTGCAAAATTATGAATAAAATTCCAAATTTGCAAACGCTGAAAAATCTCCTTCTACCTTTTATATGTAGGATAGACTAAAAGCCGCGACAAGATAATCCGCGGCTTTTAGTGTTTATAAATCAACTTGTTAATGGTTATCTCAAGAAATTTGGGGCGTGGAGGTAGATGCCGAATGATAGGCCGACGTTCCAGTTGTGTGCAGGATATGACGAGTAGTTGACATAGGCGGCGAGTGTGGCGAAGGGGAATTTGTAAGTGATGTCAGCCTCGCCATAGAACTCAGGCTTGGATAGCCAGTTGCCATAATAGGCTGCGCCATTGGGTCGCTCCATAATTTTGCGCAAGGGCATGAATCCAGAGCAGAAGAGACGTGCCGAGAGGTTATCATTGTAACGGTAGATGGGGACTACGCCAGCGGCAATGAAGCTGTTAGAGCGGAAAGCCGGATTGAATGTGTTGTTAGATGCCGGAGTCGGAGCAAAGCTCGGTGCGCTGATGATGGCGGAGTTATAGCTGCCGTAGAGTTTGCGTGTAGATAACATTACGTCACCTTCGATACCGAAAGTCCAGTGACGGCCAAGCGGTAAGTAATTGCGTGTGCGCGCTTCAGCTTGAATCCAATAAGGATGGTCTTTTGACAGGGTTTCGTCGTCAGAGTTGTTTATCCACGCGTCACCAGTGAATCCCATTACAGTGAAATTATAGTTTGTGCCTTTGGTCGGGAAATTGATGTCGTCGAGGGTGCTCGTCTGATATGAGGCAAAAACCTGGCCGAGTTTCTGATGGGAGTGATAGCGTCCGAAGCTGTACATACGGCTGTTGGTGTTGGTGTCGCGGTAATATGAATCGTGAAGGCGGCCTATGCCGGCGCCGATTTCTATTTTACCGAGGTAGCCAGCTTCAGCTGACCAGCTCAGGCGCCCGTAGTATTGGTGGCCGATGATAAATGTCGGCACGCGTGTCTCATAGAACATGTAATCATCGTCATAGAATTTGCGTCGTGATGCCACGGCCTGGACGTTAAGGCGAGATGCCATCGGTGTGCGCAGGTATATGCTACCATTAACCATCGCCGCCATGTCGCTCTGGCCGAGCCAGACGTTAGCGTTGGCAGAGATAGAGTTAAAGCTCAGAGTTGAGTATCCGGCTGAGAAGAAGAGGTAGCTGTTGTTTGACGATGTAAGATAACCTCCGAAGGCTGCTTTGAAGTTGTTTTTAACCGTGGCCTTAAGCTTGAGGTCAAAGAGGTCGGTAGAGTCGTTATAGTCAGCCTTGATGGCGAGGTCGGTCAACTTGTCGGTCGAAAGGGCCGTGTAGTAGGCGCGTCGCGCACGGTCGAGCGACAGGGTGTCGTGGCGGAATTGGCGGCGGAACAAATGATCGATGAAATCATTCTGACTTGGCGAGCCTCCTTCGACCGAGACGCTGCCGAAGCGGAGATAGGGTGTCTGCGACTTGAACACGTCGCGGCGCAGATTGCGCGCGGTCGAGTCTGTGCGTGTGTGGATGCGTGTTTTGATTGAGTCAATCATCGCCATGCCGTGTTCATAGCCAATGGCATAGATGCGGCGAGCCTTGGGAAAGTCGAGGAGGCTGAACTCATTGAGGTCAATTTTGATTTTGATGCCTTCGTCGGCAGGGAGAGAGTAGTCGTTATTCTGAATAACAAGGTTAGTAAGCTGGTCGAGGATTGAAGTCTGAGGTCCGGTTTCTTCGGTCGACACATCGACGCCAATCATTATTGAGGGTGCGAATACAGAGCGCATCACGTCGACGGGGAAGTTGTCGTAGATGCCGCCGTCGTATAGCAGGGCTCCGTTGACCTCGGTTGCTTGAAATACAGCCGGGAAGCTCATCGAAGCGCGGATTGCATCTCCGATTGAGCCGGAAGACAGCACCATCTTATGGCGAGCTGCAACGTCAGACGCAACGCAGCGGTATGGAACCATCAGGTTGTTGAAGTCGCCACCGGTTTGTGCGGTGAGCGGTGAGAAGAGTTCCATAAATGCGAAGTTCATCGGCAGGGGTGAGATAAGGCTCTGGGGTACGGTCGAGGCTTTAGACTTTCCGAAAGAAATCGGCAAGTCAAACATCGCCGGAGTCTGACGAGCACGGTTGAGATAGAAACTCAAGCGTGGGTCCATGGTGCCGGTTGACCAATAACTGAATCCTTCTGAAAGGATGAGGTCAAGCATTTCTTCGGTCGTATAGCCGCAGGCATACAGGCCTCCGACGATAGAGCCCATCGAAGTACCGGCTATATAGTCAATCGGTATGTTATTGTCTTCGAGGGCGCGAATAACACCGATATGGGCGATGCCTTTTGCGCCGCCGCCACTAAGCACTAATCCTACCGATTGGTGGACAGAGTTAATGGAGTCGGGCGTTGCAGCCCGACCCGATACTAATTGGAGGAGGAGAATGAGAAAAGTCAGATAGCGTCTCATTGTTGTCTATATCCCTGCGGAGTGTTATGTCCGCAACTCTCTAATGTGGTGAATAAATAGTTGAAATATGAATAGACAACAAATGGAAACGTCAAATAGTTTTATCGACGCTGTCAGTTATGAACGAATCTTTAAATCCAAGGAAGTAAAGCACTCCGTCGAGACCAATTGACGATAGTGACTGTGAGGCGGTTTGCTTGACCTTTGGCTTGGCGTGGAAGGCTATGCCGAGACCGGCAGTGGCGAGCATAGGCAGGTCGTTGGCTCCGTCACCTACGGCGATTGTCTGTTTGATGTCGATATTTTCGACTTGGGCGATGATGCGCAACAGCTCGGCTTTGCGCTTGCCGTCGACAATATCACCGACATAGCGTCCTGTTAGCTTTCCGTCGACAATTTCGAGTTCGTTGGCATAGACGAAGTCAAAGCCGTAGAGCTGTTTGAGGTAGTTGCCAAAGTAAGTGAAGCCGCCTGAGAGGATGGCGGTTTTATAGCCTGTACGCTTAAGTACCTGCATCAGTCTGCCGACGCCTTCGGTGATAGGCAAGTTTTCAGCAATTTCGCGCATCACGCTTTCGTCAAGTCCTTTGAGCAGGGCAACTCGTTCGGTAAAACTTTCGCGGAAATCAATCTCGCCACGCATCGCGCGCTCGGTTATCGCTTTGACCTTGTCGCCTACTCCGGCGCGCACTGCGAGTTCGTCGATAACTTCGGTTTCAATTAGCGTAGAATCCATATCGAAGCATACGAGGCGTCGGCAACGGCGATATACGTTATCCTCCTGAAGCGAGATATCGAATCCCTCTTTAGATGAGATATTAAGGAAATGGCTTTGCATTTCAGCAGTATCGACAGGGTTACCGCGAACTGAGAACTCTATGCACTGTTTTGACAGGGGTTCTTTGTCTTCGTCGAGGGGCATACGGCCGGTAAGACGTCGGATGCTGTCGATGTTGAGACCCTGTCGGGCTATTTCTTTTGATACGAGGGCGATGTGGCGAGCGCTCAGGCTGCGGCCAAGCACCGTAATAATCCAGCGGTCTTTACCTTGAAGCGACACCCACTCTTCGTAAGCGTCGACAGTGATGGGGTTGAAGCGAATCTGGACGTTTAGTTCATATGCTTTGAAAAGCAGGTCTTTCATAAGGTCTCCCGAGACCTTAGAGGTGGTCTTAAAGAGGATGCCGAGAGAAAGGGTATGATGAATGTCGGCCTGGCCAATGTCAAGTATTTGAGCGTCGTAACGCGCGAGAATCTCAGTGAGAGCGGAAGTGACGCCTGGGCGGTCAAAGCCAGAGATGTTGATCAGAATCAGTTCGGTCTGCATATTATCGTAGATTGATTGTGATTAGTGTGACAAAGGAACGGAAAAAAGATCAAGTAGCCAAATAAAAATGGCAATAGCAAAAAAATTTTGAGCATCCCTTACAATTTTTATGGGAGGCTTGTTATTTATTCGTAACCTATATAAAATGACTAT
>CAMWQZ010000102.1 GCA_947176515.1 uncultured Bacteroidales bacterium
TAGGCCGGGCACTTTGCGAGCTACAGCCGCCACTGTATCGGCCACAGCCTGAAGTGTTGCCGCGTCATCGCCTTTAATCTTAAGCTGAATCGGGTATGACGCCGTTGAATAGCTGAGCTGCTTAAATCTCACGAATGCGTCAGGGAAATAGCTTTGATACTTCTCGGTATAGTCATTGAGCACGTCAATAGTTGCGGCGTTACTGCTGGTGTTGACTATGAACTGCGCGAAGTTAGGACCTCCGACTTGCGGCGCATAAGTGGCTTGGAAGCGTGGCGACGAGCAACCGTGGAACGACGCTATCGAAACCACCCGTGGGTCTTTCGACAATATCCGTTCGAGCGAGTCGGCGACCATAGTCGTGCGTTCTACTGACGTGCCTTCCGGCAGAAATATTTCTACTGCAAACTGATTGCGTTCTGCAATAGGCATCAGCTGCAGCGGACGAGAAATGAAGAGCCATGAGCCGCCGACTATGCAGATAAGTCCGAGCGCCAATGTTGTCTTAGGCCAAGCGAAACACCAGTCAATCACTTTGTTATAGCCGTTTTGCATCGAAACAAAGAAGCTGAATTTCTTCTTGCCGGAAGCAATGGCCTCTTGCTGAAGCTTGTAAATCGGTTTCTTGATAAGCTTATATTGTAGGAATGGCACAAGCAGTTCTGCCAATATAAGCGAAACAAAGAGGATTATTGTCATGCCCCACGGGAAATCGGTGAGGAAGTCGCGGAACATACCTTTAACCGTTATCAGGAAGGGGAAGAATGTCACTGATATGGCGAGCGTGGCCGAGAATATGGCCTTGAAAAATTCTGTTCCTGACCTTAATGTCGCCGAATAATGATCCATGCCTTCTGAAATCAGTTCTACATAGTCGTCGATAATAACTACCGAGTTGTCGACAATCATGCCTAACGACACGATTAGACATGCCAGTGTCACTGTGTTAAGCTCAATGCCGAACGCATAGAAAAGTCCAAGCGAGATAAAGATTGCAATCGGTATCGTCGAGGCTGCGATAAGTGCCACGTTGAATGGCAGCAGTAACATAATTACCACCACTACAGCGATTATCGCTACAAGAAGCTCAACAAGAAAGTAATTTACCGAACTATTGACCACGACAGGTTGGTCAGTGATTTTAAACAACGTCACGCTTTCAGGAATTTCACTCTTGAATGCTTCAAGCTGTTTATCAACCTCTGTGCCCATTTCGACGATATTATAACCGTCTTTCATCTGCACACTTAACAGAATACATTTCTGAAAATTGTTAGTGATATAGCTGTCAGGGTCAGGATATTCACGCTTAATGTCTGCGATATCACCAAGTTTGACGACACTGCCGTCGGGCGTTGATAGCACAATCATATCTGCGATATCGGCAATCGAACCCACTGAGCGTTTCACAATTATAGGTTGAGTGTAGTGTCCGTTGCGAAGTGAGCCGCCCGTTGTCTGAAATCCTTGGGCGAGCAGGGTAGCGCCGACTGTTGTCTCAGACAGAGCGTAATGTTTCAGCTTTTCAGGGTTGAGGTACACAGCAATCTGTTCATTTTGTTTGCCGGTGACGCTCATTGTGCCTACGCTTTCTACAGTGCGCAGACGCTCTTTGAGTCTGTCCATATAGTCACCCAGTTCACGATATGTCTTGTCATCGCTCTGCATAGTGATAAGGAGCGCCGACGTATCTCCGAAATTACTGAGTGTCTCTACTCCGAGGACGCCCGGCGGCAAAGTCAATTTGACTTGGTCCATGCCGATTTTGAACTGATTCCAGAATTCATCGGTGTTTTGTACGTCATTATCAAGTTCCACAAATATTATCACCATTCCAGAAGTGATTTGTGAGTGGGTATTTTTCTTGTTGACCTCTTTGTATGAGAATACGTAGTCTTCGAGAGGTTTGAGGACTTCCTGTTCAATCTGTTCGACTGTCGCGCCCGGATAAACAGCGGCAACAACGCCCTCGCGGATGGTAAACGACGGGAATTCGTTCTTGTCCATTACTTTAAGAGCATAGATGCCAAATGCTATCAGTACGCACACAAGCAGGATAACCTCCTTGCGATATTTCAAGCCGGCTACCACAATCGGATTTGGTCGTGACTGAGGCTTATCAGATGTATTTGTTGCCATAGCTTTGGAGTTTTTTAATGGATAAAATTATCTGATAGCTGTTACATCTGTGCCGGTGCTGACTTTTTGCATTCCGGCAACAATCACGCTGTCGCCGGTCGTCAACCCACTTTTAATTATTACGCCGTCGGTCGACAGTTCATCAGCGATAACATCCTTACGCTGTGCCTTGCCATCTTTTACGGTCCACACAAATTGTCTGTTATCTGCGCTGAGCAATACAGACTGAGAGGGGAGTGTTACTTGTGATGTATTTTCAATAGAGCCTTCATCGCTCAAACCATCAACAGAGACCGTGCCTATCATTCCCGGCAGAATTTTTCCATCAGTGTTGGTTATGTCAAATTTAACGGTATAAGAGCGTGTCAGTGGGTCAGCAACGACACCTTTACGGCTCAATTTGCCGTTAACTGTCAATCTATCTGCGACATTAAATGTAACCGCGGCTGTCGTTTCAGGTCCGAATGACGAGATTTCATTTTCAGGAACAGATATGGCGACCTGCAGGTTATTGAGTCCAACTATTTTTACAATCGGCTCGGCAGGAATAACGGTTTGACCGTCGTTTGCAAACTTTTGTGATACATAGCCACTGATAGGCGAGTGAAGCGAAGCGTCGCTGACGGCGCGTTCAGCCAACGCTGCGGCATTCTCCGCTTGCTTTAATTTAGCTTGGATTTCTACCCATTTTATATCGGGGAGAGCGTTTGCGTCATGTAATTTTTTAAGACGCTGATATGCGTCGCGAGCTTCTTCGAGTTCAGCTTGAGCAATATTACGAGAGTTAATAAGGCTTTCGCTCTTGATTTGAGCAATCAACTGACCTTTAGTTACTTTCTGGCCTTCATCAACATATATATTGGTTATAGTGCCGGGGACAGAAAAACTTACAGTCGATGCGTCGGCTGCGTCAACTGTGCCAGAGTAATTTTGTCCGTCAGATTTTGTGTCTATAGAGCCAACAACTTTAACATCAACTCTTACAGGGCCTTCGGCAGTAGCTTTTTCGTGCTTGTCACACCCTGACAAAATACCTGTCAGACCAATCAAGCCCGGCAGAAATAATCCTGATAAATAGCTGAAACGAATCATAATGCAATGAATTTATATATTTTATATTTGATATTAAAACATTGACACCTACGATTTTGTTTTTACTCTCAATTAATTTATTAGCAGCTCATATAAAAACAAAGACCCGGCATCCAGTGCCGGGTCTCTGTTGTGAGAACTATAAGATAATTCTATTTAGTTTTTCTTCTCTGCTTTTTCCCAGCCAGAATCGTCGGACATGTCTTCTACCGATTCAACTACTTCGCTTTCAGAAAATTCAAGAGCTCCGTTAGATGAAGGAGCTTGGTTGAGCTGACCGAGAGTCTTGATGTCGTTGACAGATGCTGTAATCATTGAAACCATACCGTTAAGTTCGTCGTCACTGATTTCTTGTTTAGCGATTTCGAATGATTTTGTCATAGCAGCGCGATAAAAATTAGAGAGGGCCTCTTTTATCGCTTCGCGATCGTTGTCGTTGAGCTCATAAGTTGAGTTGTCGGTAACGATTTTGTCTGCGGCTTCCATCAGGGGTTGAATCTTTTGGAAATCTTCATCTGAGTTAAATGATTTTATCTCTTTTGTGATTTTATCAAGTGAAGCTACAAATTCTTCAGCAGGATTATCGGCAGTTGTATTAGCTTTATTTCCACACGACGTCAGCGCCATTATCATAGCGATAAGCGCCACGCTAAAAACTGTTTTGATTGTTTTCATTTTTTTAAGTTGTTGATTAATATTGGTGAGATTCTTTTTCGAGTTCAGAAGCACTGAGCTTACTGCTGTTCATTTTGCGCCAAACATACCAGATATAGGCGAGGACGAAGGGCACGAGTATTGAAACGTAGCTCATAACCTTGAGAGTGAATATCGAAGAAGAGCTATTGGCAATTGTCAGAGAGCTTGCTGTGTCGAGAGTTGAGCGATAGTAAGCAGTGTCCTCATATCCGGCAAGGAGGAAGAGCACGATGACCACGAGCACTGTGCCTATGCCGCTGAACCAGATGCCTTTTTCAAACGTAGTGCTGAAAGCCGAGCGGATGATAGCGTAAAGCACCATTACAACGCCGATTACGAGCAATATTGCCAACGGCCACATTGAAATGAGGTTTTTCCAATAAATGTAATCTACGGTGATAAACGATCCGTTAGCTTGCTGCTTCACACCGCTTTCAACGAGCATCACAATCAGGAAAGCGACGAAGAGCACTGCAAAGATGCCACCGTTGATGAGGGTGTTGGTGCGCATGCGCTTTGTGAATGTGTCATCAGCATGAATGTTGTTGATGAAGTAGAGTGCTGCCTGAGTGCGAGCGAGGAAAAAGACCGCAACGCCGAGCAGGAGGTTTTTCCAGCAGATGATGGCTTCGAGACCTCGGCTGGGCGCCCATTGAGAGATAACGGGAGCACCCGGCTCAAGAATGTTGGTCTTGGTGACGGTGAAAGCTGCGCCGAAGAACATCATGCCTACTGCCACACCGAGCAGCACACAGCCAAAGAGACCATTGAACATGAGGAAAGAGTCGTAAGTGGCAGTACCGTAGAGGTTGCCGCGCTTACGACGGAACTCGTAGCTGACAGCCTGGACAACGAAGCTCAAAAGAATGAGCATCCACAACCAGTATGCACCGCCGAAACTCGTTGAGTAGAATAGGGGGAATGATGCGAAGAACGCTCCGCCAAACACTACGAGAGTAGTAAATGTCAACTCCCATTTACGCCCTAATGAATTTATCATCAGTTGGCGATAGGCGTTGTCTTTGACGCCGCAGAGCAACGACTGACCGCCCTGAACGAATAACAAAAATACAAGGGCAGCGCCGAGCACTGCGATGATTAGCCACCAGTAGGCCTGTAATAATTCTAATTCAGTCATGACTTGATTTTATTATTCGGGTTGTTCGATGTTATTTTTAGAAGCCTTATAGATATAACGCAGCATCATGCTGATTTCGGCTGCCAGGAGCATAGTGAACAGCACTGCGAAAATCCAGAATGTCAACTGTACCGAGCCTGTTGTGACGTCAGAGATGGCGGCGCGTGTCGGCATGAGGTCCTGGATAACCCAGGGCTGGCGACCGACTTCGGCTACAATCCAACCTGCCTGGCTGCAAATCCAAACGACGGGGATAGAGATGATGCCTACCCAGTGGAGCCACGGTTTTTCAAGCACAGAGGTGCGTCGATAGCAGACAAAGAGCAGAACTATGAAGAGCAAGAAGAGGTAGCCACCAGCCATAACCATCACTCTGAATGAGTAGAAAGTCAGAGCCACCGGTGGCACGGCTTCTTCAGCCTTGTCAAAGTAACCATAACCGAAGTAGCGGAAGTTATTCATCACCTCGGTCTTAGCAGCGTCCATTGCCTGAGTGTCACCGGCAGCTTTGGCCTTGGCGTAGGCGGCGAGAGCTTCGCGAGCCTGTTTGCCCCGGGCTATGCGTTCAGCATAGCTGTCGGCATAGACAGTGTCGCCGTCGGCAGTGATTGTGCGGCCTTCGATAATGTCGTTGATGCCGGGAACGAAAGAATTAGGGTCGTGGTTGGCAAGGATTGAAAGGCCGTAGGGGATAGAGATTTCCCCCTTGATAGCTTCGAGGTTGTCGCCTGGCTT
>CAMWQZ010000103.1 GCA_947176515.1 uncultured Bacteroidales bacterium
AAAAAAGAGCCCGTTTACCGAGGAGGAGAACGGGCTGAGAAGGTAATCGTACATTTTGAGGTCTTGACTTTTTATAAACGTCAGCAAAATGCCTTCTCATGTCTTTATAACATTATGACTGATTTAAAAGTTTATCAGTAGCGATATTTTTTGTAAATTTGCAGCGCTCATCGGAGGGTCGATAGTCGCAACTATAAGGCTGGATAAGATGTCGGGTGCGCCCAGTTAATCTTATCCAGCTTATTTTTTTGTCCTCTGGTCGCGAGTCGCGATAAGAAGCAATATGTGTTTGCCGCCAACATTTCGGTCATCGGTTTCTGTCAAAGTGTCGAAGACGCGGTGCGTGCAACCGTGCTTACGCTTTTACGCGGAGTAGTGTTCGTAGTGCCTGCATTTATGATACTTCCGAGTTTCGGCCAATGGTGGGGCGCTTGGGCGGCAATATCGGTTTCAGAGGCTGCAACGCTGATGGTGATTGTCGCGATGGCGATGTGTAAGTGCTTTAAAATCAGATAAAATGAAAGTGCGCTACTTCACAGCAACGCACCTCCCTCATAACCAAAATTCAAGTATATATTGTGAGTCTAACAAAACGTTATCTTAAATCCATTTTAGGTTGAATTTTGCTAATGCTTATTCAATTGTTTATTTTGTTGATGCAAAGTTAATTTATTTTTTTAAAAAGTCAATGGAATTTCGATAAAGAGATTATTAAAATGTGTTAAATTTAAGAATTAACCCTCATGAAAGACAAATATTTCGGCAAAAAGTAAGCTGAAACGACCCAAATTTTACAAAACGCCTAACTAAATCACACCGGTTGATAGAAGAAATTTGAGTAAAAGTAAAAATGTCTCGAGGCGACAATCAAATTAATATATTTGATATATTTAACATTTTAATTGTGTCATGATTTGTTCAATATCTGTTTATCATGTAATTTTGTATTCCGAATGTGCCAGCATCTGCACAAGCAGCAGACTTGCACTTTAAAAAGGAAGCTTTGGGGGCGTCGGAAAAGACGTCCCCTTTTTAATTACTGGGATTATGCAGATTAAAATAGCAACTACATTAGACCGTCAGATTGAATTGTTAAAACAGCGTGGACTGTCAATTGGTGATGAAGAAAAAGCAAAAGAGATTTTGTCTGATATCGGGTATTACCGTCTGGGCTTTTATTGGTTTCCTTTTGAAGAGACATATCCTAAAAAGAAAAACAGAACTCATAATTTTAAGAAGGGTTCAAGATTTGAAGATGCGGTGCGTTTATATTATTTCGATAATGATTTAAGAAATCTTATTGTCCCATACTTGCATAGGATAGAGATTAATTTGAGAACCAACATTATATACAATGTTTCAAACTCATATGCTCAAAATCCGACTTGGTTTGCAGACCCCAAAATAATGACTGATAGGTTTATCGCTGAACTTCCTGTTAGATACGATAATTTGAAGAAAAACGAGGCGCTAAGGCGTCATCACGCTAAGTATATTAACGACCGATATGCGCCTGCATGGAAAACGTTGGAATACATGACTTTTGGCGAAATGTTATATTTATTCGATAATCTTAGAGAAGAAGAATTAATGATAAAAATTGCATCACGTTATGCTATAAAAAATCTTGAGGTTTTTTCTAATCAAATGCAGTCATTGAGGATGCTTCGAAACGTTTGTGCGCATGGGCATAACCTTTTTGATTATCATTTCTCAAAATCCATAAAGCCCGGTAATATTAAAGGTACGACACCAGAGCAACGTAATAGCGTTTCTGGTGGCTTAATTCTTGTCAGCTATATGCTTGGAGGTATATCGGTTAATCGTCAACGAGAATTTATTAATAGAGTTCGCTCGTTGGTATCAGATGTAGATTTTGATGATATAAGGCATATTATTGGCAAAATTACGGCTGAACCTGCACTTAAAAGTAAATTGGGAAAAGGTGCAGCGGAATAATTAATTGCCATTGCCGCAAAGTACGCTAATACAAGATGATTTTCGGCTGAATTTTTGTAACTTTGTGCTTTATATTATGGTTATTCATAAATCTGACATTTAACGATTATCATTAAAAATTTGAATTATATGAATCCACTGGAACTCAGCGAACAAGAAATCATCCGTCGCGGTAGCCTCGACTCTATGCGACAGATGGGCATAGACCCTTATCCTGCTGCCGAATACCCTGTGTCGGCTCACTCTGATGAAATAAAAGCCACTTTCGCCGATGACGCCCCTGCCCGTGAGGTGTGTGTTGCCGGCCGAATAATGAGCCGCCGCATTATGGGCAAGGCTGCATTTGTCGAACTGCAGGACTCAAAAGGACGTATTCAGATTTATGTGTCGCGCGACGAAATATGCCCCGATGAAAATAAGGACCTTTACAACGTTGTGTTCAAAAAGCTGCTCGATATCGGCGACTTTATCGGTGTTGAAGGATATGTGTTCCGCACTCAGACGGGCGAGATTTCAGTCCATGCGCGCACTCTTACCGTGCTCAGCAAGTCGCTGCGTCCGCTCCCTATCGTCAAGGTTAAGGACGGCGTGACTTACGACGCCTTCGATGACCCCGAGCTGCGTTACCGCCGCCGTTACGTCGACCTCGTGGTCAACGACCAGGTGAAAGATATATTTATCAAGCGTAGCAAGGTCTACGACTCGATGCGAAAATATTTCGGCGAACACGGCTATATGGAGGTAGAGACGCCCATTCTGCAGTCTATAGCCGGCGGAGCATCGGCACGTCCGTTTATCACTCACCATAACTCGCTCGACATGACGCTCTATATGCGCATCGCTACGGAGCTTTATCTCAAGCGTCTTATCGTCGGCGGTTTTGAAGGTGTATATGAAATCGGCAAGAATTTCCGCAATGAGGGCATGGACCGCACCCACAATCCCGAGTTTACCTGTATGGAGATTTATGTCGCCTACAAGGATTATAACTGGATGATGGATTTCACCGAGCGTATGCTCGAAAGAATCTGCCTTGACGTCAACGGCACTACTGAGGTAAAGGTCGGTGATAATGTTATAAGCTTTAAGGCTCCTTTCCGCCGCGTGACGATGATTGACGCTATCAAGGAGCACACCGGCATCGACATAACCGGCATGGACGAAGACCAGTTGCGCGACGTCTGCCGTAAGCTTGACATCGAGGTTGACGAATCATTCGGCAAAGGCAAGCTTATTGATGAAATCTTTGGCGAAAAGTGTGAGGGCAACTATATCCAGCCTACATTTATCACAGATTATCCCATCGAAATGTCGCCGCTCACCAAGCGTCACCGCAATAATCCCGAGCTGACCGAACGCTTTGAACTGATGGTCAACGGCAAGGAGCTCTGCAACGCTTACTCAGAGCTTAATGACCCGATTGACCAGTACGAGCGTTTCGTTGAGCAGATGCGTCTGGGCGAGAAGGGCGATGATGAGGCGATGATTATCGACCACGATTTCATCCGCGCTCTCGAGTACGGCATGCCTCCCACATCAGGCATGGGCATCGGCATGGACCGTCTGGTGATGCTAATGACTGGCCAGACTACAATCCAGGAAGTACTCTTCTTCCCACAGATGCGTCCCGAAAAGGTCGAGCGCCGCGATAAGCCAGAAGCATACGAGGCAATCGGGGTGGCTACCGAATGGGTTGCTCCGCTCCAGAAAGCAGGAGTGCTCACCGTCGACGCTCTCGCCGAAGTCGCATCGGCCGGCAAGCTTCATCAGGAGCTGTGCGGCTTAAATAAGAAATTTAAGCTTGAGCTTAAAAATCCGACAGTCGACGAGGTGACAGCGTGGATTGAAGCCGCAGCCGCAGCAAAAAAATAATCTGAATTATGGACTCTCCGGCTGTTAATACATCATTTCCTGGAAATGTTGCAGTGATAGGCGGCGGCACATGGGCCACCGCCCTCGCCAAGCTGCTGCTCGTCAACAACGAGACCATAACATGGTATCTTCATCGTCAGGACCGCATTGACGATTTTATCGCCAATGGCCGAAATCCGGGCTACCTGAGCGACATTGAGTTTGATGTCAAGCGAATCCATTTTTCAAACGACATCAATGAAGTCTGCGAGGCGTGCGACACGCTCCTGCTGGTGACTCCGTCGCCCTACTTTAAAAATGAAATTGGCAAGATTACGGTTGATATCTCTGACAAGTACATTGTTTCGGCGGTGAAAGGCATCGTGCCTGACGAAAACGAGCTCATTACAGATTATATGCAGCATCGTTTTGGCGTCAAGCGCGACCATTGTCTCGTGATAGCCGGACCCTGTCACGCCGAGGAAGTTGCAATGGCGCGGCCAACCTATCTGACGATAGCCTGCAACGATATCGACCGCGCTGCGGTCTTCGCCCAGTCGCTTTCAGGCAAAAACAGTCACACTATTACGTCGACCGACGTTGACGGCATCGAGTATGCCGCCGTGCTTAAAAACGTCTATGCCATAGCGTCGGGCATCATCCACGGTTCAAAGAGAGGCGACAACTTCCTGGCGATACTCATGTCAAATGCTATCCGCGAGATGGCGTCATTTGTCAACACCGTTGTGCCGGGGCGCCGCGACATCTGCGACTCAGTGTATTTAGGTGACTTGCTCGTGACTGCCTATTCGCGCTTCTCGCGCAACCACTATTTCGGCTCCATGATAGGACGCGGCTACTCGGTCAAGGCCGCCAGGATGGAGATGGAGCAGACCGCCGAAGGCTACTATGCCGCTAAGTGTATCCATGACATTAACGAGCGATATGATGTGGCGATGCCTATACTCAACGGTATCTATGACATCCTTTACCGCGGCGTGAAGCCTAAACTGGCTGTTGACCGTATGTCGGAATATTTTGACTAAAATTCAAGAATATCATACTTAAAAAATCATTCAATATGAAGCAAATCGAACTTAGCATCAAAAATGCGCTCGGAGCTACCTCGCTTAGCGACATCGAAGCCCTTAAGCCTGAAGCTCAGAAAAGCCTCCAGAAACTCACCGACGGCAGCGGTCTCGGCAATGACTTCCTCGGATGGGTGAAACTCCCCTCAGAAACGCCTGCATCGCTGCTCGACGACATCAACGCGACTGCTGCATCGCTGCGCGAGAACTGCGACACTGTCGTTGTGATCGGTATCGGCGGCAGCTATCTTGGCGCAAAAGCCGTGATTGAGGCTCTCTCTGATTCGTTCGCAGCTTATCGCCACGACTCAACGCCTCACGTGCTTTTTGCCGGCCAGAATATCGGCGAAGACTATCTCTATGAGCTCTCTGATTATCTCAAAGATAAGAAATTTGGCATTGTAGTTATTTCTAAGTCAGGCACGACTACCGAACCTGCTATCGCTTTCCGTCTGCTCAAAGAGCAGCTCGAAAGACAGCTCGGACGCGAGGAAGCATCGAAACGCATCGTCGCTATCACCGACGAAAAGCGCGGCGCGCTCCGCAGCCTCGCCACTCAGGAAGGCTACAAGACATTTGTCATCGCTGACAACGTCGGCGGCCGTTTCTCTGTGCTGACCCCCGTTGGCTTGCTGCCTATCGCCGTCGCCGGTTTCGATATCCACGCCCTTATCGAAGGCGCTGCTACGTTCGAGCAGGCAACCCTCACCGGCGCCAACGACATGGCCACTCTTTATGCCCAGACCCGTAACGCTCTTTACCGCGCCGGCAAAAAGACTGAAATTCTCGTAAACTATAACCCCAAACTTCACTACTTCGGCGAATGGTGGAAACAGCTCTATGGCGAAAGCGAAGGCAAGGCCCACAAAGGCATCTTCCCTGCAGCAGTCGATAACTCTAC
>CAMWQZ010000104.1 GCA_947176515.1 uncultured Bacteroidales bacterium
GAATGGTGAATATCGATACTATATATTAAATGATGATGAAATAAATTGCGGAGGGCTACAAACTTGGCTTCTCAATACGATTTCAGTTAGCAATATTCTCGCAGGCAATCGTAAACTTAAGGATAGGATTATCCTTGAAAATATTCCATCAGGTAGAAAGTTCCTATCTGTGATTTTAGATGCAATGAGAGAAAATAAAGTTATTACTATATTATATCAAAGTTATTGGAAAGAGGATTCCGCTTTCTTTGAACTTGAGCCTTATTGTATTAAATTATTCAAACAACGTTGGTATTTGGCGGCACGCAGTCTTCAAAATAGCAAAGTAATGATTTTTGCACTCGACCGAATTGCTAATCTTGATGTAATGGATGAAAAAACATTTATATATCCTAAGAATTTCTCAGCTGAAGAATTGTTTTTAGGATGCTATGGCGTAATAGCTGATTGTAACGTTAAATTAGAAACTGTAAAATTGCAAGTTTGCGGCAATCAGTCAAAATATTTTCGTTCGCTACCTCTCCATGATTCACAAAAGGAGGTGTTTGTAAGTGAAGAATATAGTATATTTGAATACAATATTCGACCTACTTTTGATTTTCAGCAAGAATTACTTTCTTTTACGCCATATGTTGAAGTCCTTTCTCCAACTTGGCTAAGAAATGAAATCGCATGGAAGGTTGAAGCCATGAGTAAAAGGTATAATTGATAGTCTACAAGGTGATATGGATAGTGTAAATATAGACCTTAGGCTCAGTAGATTATTTGAAGAGTGGTCTAAAAGACTGAAATGTAATGGTGACAAAAACTTCACCAAGGACGGTATCTTATATAAAGATGGAGTTTCTATAGAACAGACGCTAAAAGATTGGGAATCATCGAAAATAAGAGTTTTGTTTTTGCTAAAGGATCAGAACCAAGGTCAATCAAATTGGGATGAAGATATTCGTTATTGGCTTAAGAATTCAGAGTGGGATAACGAAGGAGCCCTATATAATAAAGAAGCCAACAGAAATCTTAGGCCTAAATCGATTAGAATATTGGCTTATATATTATGGGGATTGTCAAAGGGAAGTTCTGAATGCGGTTGGGAGTATGAGGAGGTTTCACAGCATTTTGACGAAGTCAAAGAATTTTTTAACTCACAACCATTTGCTATTGTAGAGTGTAAAAAACAACCCGGTTTGGCCTGGTGTACTAATAAACTACTCCAATATCATCTGAATACTTATGGCGACCTACTTGCGCATGAGATTGAGATTCTAAGACCTAACATAATTGTATGTTCGAGCACTCTCATATATGGGTTTGTATTAAATATATTCCCCACGAATGAGCTTGAAGGCGAAAAAAGCCTCTATTGGCATTCTAAATCAGGAACGATTATAATCTGTGCTTATCATCCGGCCGCAAGGAAGAGCCAACATGAAATCTATGATAGCGTAATGACTCATTATCGTAATTTTTTGAAAAAACATTGAATCTCTGCCCTTATTGGGCAGACCTGCACTCTAATTTTGTGCCATAAATAAAACTAAAAATGCAATTTATGGATAAGCAAATTTTTGAGAGAGAAAGTATTCCATCAGGTATAATAATTGTTGGAGTTGGTGGCGGAGGCAAGAATATTGTGGCAAAAGCAAAAGAAATGTCAGAATATAATATTGCAGAGGCCATTTGCGAAGATGATTACGATTTAATACATAGGACTGACCGCGAAGATATAAAACTTGTCATTATTATAGCTTGTTTAGGTGGTAATAATGGTTTTAAGTCTGCATCAGTCATTGCCAATTATTCGAAGTCCTTAAATATTCAAACGATTTGTTTAACTACAATTCCGTTTCGATTTGAAGGGGATAAAAAAATAAAACAAGCCATTCTGGAAGTAGGCGAATTGACATCCATAACCGATCAAATGACTGTCATCAATAATCAATCGTTAGTTGAGCTTTATGGTAATCTATCAATAGCGGAAGCATTTTCTAAAGTGGATAATATAATGGCTAAAAATCTTGATTGCGTAATAGATAGCTCATTATAAAAAATAAGTCTGGCGAAACACTCAAATTTCGCCAGACTTTGTTTTTATGGGTTATATAGTTTTTACTTCTTAGGTGTCGGTTTCATGTGAGATTTGAAGAAGGCGACATGGGTGTGGTCCCATTCGGGGCGTGGAACGGCATGGCCCATGTTGGGGTAGATGATGAATTGTTTGGGCGACTTGATGAGGTTGTAGCCTGCAAAGTTTGTGTGGGGCGGACAATTGGGGTCTTGCAGACCAACGGCCATGAGCACCGGTACGTCGATAAGCATTGCGAGGTTTTTGATATCGAAATATGACACGTTGCGCAAAAGCTGAGCCTCGGTCATGCCTTTTTCGGCGGCAGCGCGGTGATAGTTTCCGCCAATCCAATCGGTTAGTTTAAAATAGTCAGGGAAGTCATTGAGGAAGGGGATAAACGGGGCGGCGGCAACGATGCGTTTGTCAAGAGCGGTGGCTGCGAGGGTGAGAGCGCCACCCTGACTGCCGCCTTCGGCGAAGAGGTTCACGCCGTCAAACTGCGGAAGGGTGAACACGAAGTCGATGCCACGCACGGCGTCCATAAAAGCGTTGCGATAATAATAGTTTTCGATGTCCTCGAGGTTTTCGACCATCCATTCGCCGTGGGTGTTGGTCTCGAGATTGAGCCCCTGTCCGCGGATATTTTGCTGGAAGTAGATGAATTCGCCGTCGTAAGAGGGGAGGAAGTCGCAGTATGCCGGACCGGCGCCATAACCCATATAGTTGATGATTGCCGGATATTTCCCTTTCTTTTTGGGAAGCATAAGGAAGGCGGTCAGTTTCTCATTCCCGATTGAGCGCATGGTCACTTTGTAGGCGTTGCTTTTCTCGGTGTCTTGCTCTGGGAAGCGCTCCATAGCAAACTCTGGAGCAATTGAGTCAAGGTCGACGCGTGCGCGCTCCCAAAAGTCAACAAAGTCGGGCTGGTAATCGGCTGGCGAGTATATGCGTTCGGGTTCATAGCCGATATTATATTGGGCGAGGGTCGTTGCGCCGTCAGAGAAGATGCAGTTGTAGAAGCCCGGAGTGAGATTGAAATTGAACGCCATATTACAGCTATCTCCGGCAGCGATGGCTGCACTTTGGCTTAGCTCATATACCGGATCACCGAAGTCTGTGTTAATTGTGAGCGTGACGGTGCAGTTAGCTTTGGCGTTGCCATTGTTAACGGCTGTAAGGTCGAGGCTCGGTTGGTCAGGAGCTTTCCACCAGTTGCCATAGGGCTGGCCGAATTTATAGTTGATGTCGGCTGCGTGGGCGGCAGTCGTCAACGAGAGGACAGAGATAAGAGCAATAAATGATTTTTTCATTATGATTGTTTTTTTATTATGTAGAGCGGCGAGGCTGCGAAGCGCGGCAGGACGCAGAGTTGCAGACCCGGCGATAATGGATGGTCAGAGAGTTTGACGCCGGCTGACTGAAGGGCGCTACGAACCGTCGAGAGCGCAATCTCAGGGCAGTTGTTGTCGTGACTGAGGTGACACAGAAAAACATGGCTGAGCGCAGGTGACGCAATAGACGCAAGATAGGCGGCGGTGACGGCATTGTCGAGGTGGCCGATTTGCGAAGCGATGCGCGCCTTAAGATGCTCAGTGTAGGTGCCGTTGCGAAGCATTTCGGCATCGTAATTGGCCTCAAGCATGATGGCGTTGGATTGTCGCATATAAAAATCTGCGCGCTCGGTGATGTAGCCGGTATCGGTTACAACGGCTATCTTGACTCCGTCACTTTCGATTGAGTAGCCGACGTTGTCAGTGCCGTCGTGCGACACCTCGAAAGCGGTTATGGTGAGGTCGCCAATTTCGAAGGGGAATTCTTTGAAAATCGGTGCGTGGTAGTCTTTGATGCGGCGCGATATGCTGTGTCGGCGGAGGAGTCCGTTCAGAGTCTTAGGAGTACAGAACAGGCGCATGTGGCGATTATAGCGGAGGATGGAGTATGCAAATTTTACGTGGTCGCCGTGGTCGTGGGTAAGCAGTATGCCTTTGATTTCGGAAATGTCGATGCCGTTATGCAGCAGCTGCTCGGTGACAAACTTACCTTCGATTCCGGCATCTATGAGCACGCCGCCGCGGTCGTTGCCAATGTAGGCGCAGTTGCCGCTGCTGCCGCTGCCAAATGATATGAATCGCAGAGCTTTGCGTGGCTCAAGCCTGTCAACGTCGATTTCCGAGATTTCCGATTCGTTTTTTTTCTTGGGCGCTGTAGCGCGGACAATGATGTCTCCGGCAATGTCAGGACGGCTTATGTCAATGTCGTCAAACAGGCCGGGAAGGTCGTCTAACTGGCGCGAGAGTCGTCGTGATGGTTTGAAATCAGACATTGCTGGAGCGATTTAACAGTAAAGTAAGAAAATTGTAGGTATTTTTTCGTAATGATAACCCCGACTCTTCCAGTCGGCAAGCGAGCGCGTGATTATTGACTGACTCGGCCCACTGATGTCAGAGGCCACACAGAGAAGCATGTCGCCGGGCAAACGGCGGCAGAGGTCATCAATCAAGCGATTGTTGCGGTAAGGGGTTTCGATGAAAATCTGTGTCTGATGCTCGCGGCGTATGCGTCGCTCCATTTCTTTTAGGGCAGCCGAGCGTTTGGCGTCGTCGATTGGGAGATAGCCGCAGAAGGCAAATGACTGGCCGTTAAAGCCTGACGCCATGAGCGACATTATGATACTCGACGGGCCGACAAGTGGCACGACTTCAAATCCCTCGCGCTGGGCCACAGCCACGAGGTCGGCGCCCGGGTCAGCTACGGCAGGGCAGCCTGCCTCGCTTATGACACCTATATCAAAGCCATCGCGCATCGGCTGGAGCATGGCCGAGACTGCTGTCAGTGGAGTGTGCTCGTTGAGCTCGACAAAGTGCAGCGAGTCAATGTCGATGGTGCGGTCGCAGGCCTTGAGGAAGCGGCGCGCCGAACGGATGTTCTCGACGACAAAGTGGCTGACGGTCTTAATGAGTTCGACATTGCGTCGAGGCAGAACGTCGGCTACAGGCGTGTCGCCCATCGGCACAGGGAAAAGATAGAGCTTTGGCATTGGCTTTGTGAAGTGGACTTTTGTTGGTGGGGGGTGAGCACACATATATAAATCGTTCGGCGTCGGAGCAGATGCAATCTGACCCCGACGCCGAAGATATCGTCAGAGGGACATTAGTTTTCTATGCCCTGAATGAAGTTGAGCGAGTAGTTCTTGACCTTGTTGTTGCCAAGGAGCATCTTGAAGGGGTCGACGGTGCCGATGCCCATTGTGCGGTTGAAACGCTGAGCATATTCGTCGAAGGTGTAAGGACGGTTTTCGTCAGACACTGTTTTCACTTCAAACACTACGATTGAGTTGTTGGCAGCAACTGGGCCTACGACCTTGCCTTCGGGAGCTCCGGCAATGGCACCTTGGAGGGCGCTTTCGCGTATGCCGATAGTGGCAACACGGGGAGAAACGAAGATTACATCGCCTTCAGCAACTTCGCCGCCGAATAGGTTAGCATATTCTTCTACGCCGTTAGCCTTCCCGGCATACTGAGCGGTGAGGGTTTCGCCAGCTTTGTTGACCGACGCTTTGTGCTCGAGATCAGCGCGTACTGAAGGAGCGTTCCAGGGGATGAAGTCATTGTAAACGTCTTTAACGGCGATAGCCATAAGATAAGTCTGCTTGTTGTCGCCAATCCCAGGAGACACCTGGCCTTTCTTAGCGTTCATCACCCATTTAACGGCCTGACGACTGTCAGGAACGT
>CAMWQZ010000105.1 GCA_947176515.1 uncultured Bacteroidales bacterium
TTACTCCAGATGGTGCCGCAGTATCGTGGTACGGTTATGAATTTTTATGACGTCACAGCCAAGGTGCGCTACACTCCCCGACCGGGCGACTATCTGGACTTGTCATTTGATATAGGCCACGACAATATGGCAATCAAAAGGGTTATGGGGCTTTACTGGGGTAATCTGGGAGCGTCGCTCAACTGGCGCACACGCCGCAGCGACCATCTAACATTCACTACCACGGCTGCATTTACAAACTATGCCCCCAAGATGACAATGACGGCTATGAATCTTGACCAGACATTGAAAGAGTATATACATAATTTTTCAGTCAATGAAGAAGTGCAGATAACAGCCGGCGACTCACATATCATAGAAGTAGGTGTTCGCTCAGAGCTTTTGAGAGTCAAATCAGCAGAAATGGAAGTCGCAGGCAACCGAGAGAGAGAAATCCGTTCGGGTTGGCAAAATGCTGCGTGGGCTAACTACGAAACTGAGTTTGCCAGGCACTTTGCTATATCATTGGGTGTAAGACTTAGCCTATTTTCTGCCTTACCAGGCAACGCATATCACGACTTCGTTTCGTCAAGCGAAGCGGCGCCAGATTTCAGAAGTCACACCTACATTAACGTAGAGCCTCGTATCAACCTGAAATACAACCTATCATCCCACCATAACGTCAAATTAGGTTATAGCATCACGACACAAAACCTCCACTCTATCCGTTCAAGCGCCACAAGCTTTCCCTTTGACCGCTACGCAATTACATCAGCCTCAGTAAAGCCGGAAAAAGCCTCGCAATATGGCATTGGCTATGCAGGCATGACAGGCGATGGCGCGTTTGACTGGTCAGCCGAAGGCTACTACAAATCACTGTCAAATGTATATGACTTTGCCGACGGACGCACGATGTTTTCGCGCATCAACATTGAAAGCATAATCCTCGGAGGCCAGGGACGCAGCTGGGGCGCTGAATTTATGGTGCGTAAAAACACAGGCGCGCTCACAGGCTGGATTTCTTACACGATTTCAAAAACTCAGACCAAAATTGCCGGTATCAATGACGGACGATGGTATGACGCTACCAACGACCGCCGCCATGACTTTGCTATAACGGCAATATACTCGCTCAATAAACGCTGGTCGCTGTCAGGCTCATGGATTTACTCATCAGGTCAGCCGTTGACAGCCCCCGATGTGAAATATCAGCTCGACGGCACGACATATTACTATTATTCGCAGCGTAACGGTTACCGCACACCACCAATCCACCGTCTCGACCTGTCGGCGATATGCACCCGTGAAGGCAAACGTTTCACGACGCAATGGGCATTCGGAGTCTACAACGCCTACTGCCGGTACAATCCATACGTAATCTATTTCGAAGACGACTCCACTAAGCCATCGGGCACGCGAGCCGTCCAACAGGCGCTTTTTGGCCTTATTCCTTTCGTATCATACACCATCCAATTCTAAGATGAATAGACTGACACGCCATATCTTAATAGTTCTCGCAATTCTGTCCTTACATTCATGCAAGAAAGACCTTGATATAAAATACAAAGACATTGAGCCCATAACCGTAATCGAAGGTCAACTCACACTGCAGGGTGCAAACGTAAGAATAACCATGACAACCCCAATGGATGAGCCGATGGACACCACTCTGCTCACTGATGCGACCGTGACACTAACCGACCTCACTGACGGGACGAGTGAAACACTATTGCCCGACCGCAAAGGCGTATTCATCGGCTCAACTGCCGGAACTCCCGGCCATGACTATGAGCTAAAAGTAATACGCGACGGTAAAAGTTATGTCTCTCGCTGCGAAATGGCTGCACCGACTGACCTTCTATCCCTCGAATTTAACTGGATAAAAATGCCTTACGACAAAGTAGCAGTTCTACAAGTGACATTCACTGAGAACGCGTCGGTCGACGGCGACTGCTATTGGGTGCGTCTGTATCGTAACGGCAAAGCATATATGTGGAATATCATCACCGATTTATATGCCGCCAACGGCATAATCAACGATGTATTCATGACTTCGCGCCGAGACCTTGACAAAGAAGACGAAGAGACGGCGCTGCGCGACGGTGACGTGGTGGCTGCCTCAGTGTCGCCAATCAGCCGGGAAATGTATGACTATCTTGAAGCAGTCTCATCTGACAGCAATGGTCCGGCTCTTTTCGCCGGTGATTTCTGCCTTGGCTACTTCCTCGCATCCCCAACTGTGACGTCATCAATCACCTTCCACCCCGACGAAATTAAAGATTACTAAAAAAGTCCAGTCGCCTTCATCACGAAGGCAACTGGACGTAAAAACAATCCATATATTTATTTTAACTTAAATTTTTATTTCAGAAGGATAAGGAATCAGCGTTTCTTCATAGCTTTCACTACATCATCAAGAGTGAAATTGCCACTGAACACTATTACTTTGCACGACTTCGGATCATCGTACAAAAGCAATAATTCTGCAGGCACAACTTCATTATCTTTCTTAACTTCTTTCTTATGAAAAAATAATTCTGTAGTCGAATAATTATTCTGCAACCTGAGCAAACGCTCAAAGCCTGATTTCTGCACCAATGTCATCATAGTCCCCTGCAAACTATTTTTATGCGAAAGCTCCACACCAACAATCTGGATAGATGATAATTTATCTATCAGAGAACTGCCATTAATACCGTTGATTTGAGAAAGCAAATCCTTAGTATCGACGACCTTCATCATAGCTTTTGAAACATATACATACGATATAAACATTTTACTGCGGTTATACTGCACATACTCATCCAAAATCTTAGATGCTGTTATATTTTCATCGCTTTGTTGTGCAAAAGATGAAATAAAAAGACCAAGACATAAAAATAGAATCGCAATTTTTTTCATAGCTTACAATCGTTTAATCCAAACTAATATAATGATACTCACAAGGTAATAACCGCATTCTTCATATCTCCAATGTCATCGTTGACTTGCTCAAGTTCGGCAAAACTTTGGTCAAAACTTTGCTGAAGCATTTGCATGGCATAATCTATAGCCCTTGCTGCGTCTTCGGGATTTGTATATGTGTCAGCAATCGTATATGTCTGAACTGGCGCCGGGGTTATATCAAATGAGTTGAAAACCAAAATTCCTGCAAACACACCGACCAAAGCAATCACACATGCGCTTGCCACACACATTGCGCGTCTGCGTCTATGCTGCGACTCGTCAGCCGCCCAGCCGTCAATAGTATTGCTCAGTCTCTCTTCCAAACCGCAGGGAACATCGACATTGTCAATATAATCTTTATCTATTCTCATAATTTCGATTTATTTGAAAATCGTTGTTTAATCTTGTTTTTGGCTCTCATCACCAATATCCTGATGCTTCCGGGTGTCAGCCCTGTAATCGAGCCAATCTCTTTATAATTTCTGTCTTCGAGGATATGCATCCTTATAACCTTTTGCTCTTTGGGAGGCAACTCACCGATGAAATCTTCCAATTGGGCCAATTCTTCCTGGTCGTCAAACTGCTGTGATATGTCAGTAGCTGCAGTCACATTCTGAGCCTCGGCGAGAGGTATCGATTGGCCATCGGCTCCATTAGCCCGAACTTTATCATAGAATATCCGCCTCATAACCGTTGCCATAAAAGCCTCGTGATTACTGATGTCGGCTATTCGGTCGCGGATTTGCCAAATTTTAAGATACAAGTCCTGCAACAAATCTTCAGCATCTTGAGGATCTGATGTCAGCACAAAGGCGAGCTGATAGAGCCTTTTGTGGTAAGCCAGGTAACGTTTCTTAAATTCGTCTGCAGTCATTGTAACTTTATCAAGCGAGATTTTCCCACTCTAAAATAATGACGTAATTTTTGTATCGTTTGTTACATTCTTACCATAAAAATAGCGGCGACACTCAGCCCAGAGTATCGCCGCCCCAAATATATTTTCAATTTACAGATTAATTCGACCTTACGTCGCGAGGGAAGAATCGCCATGCGCGGTAAGCCTCGCCCATGCGGCGCACGAAACGATGCCAGTATGAATCCTGCTCACCTTTAAGTAACAGTGATAAATCAGCCGGCGCATCTGCCACGGCCCATGTTTCACTATTAAGTTCTTCGCGTAACTGAGGTGAATCCCAGCCGCTGTAACCGATAAAGAAGCGAATCACGCCATCGAGCGGATAGCCGCTATTGACATAGTCCATCGCTGCTTCAAAATCGCCGCCTAAATATAAGCCGGGGGCAAATTCCTTAGCTCCGGGGAAGATATCGGGACCAAGAGTGTGCATAAAAACCATGCGGTCCTGACCGATTGGGCCACCACAATACACCGGTACATCTGTGCCCTTGTTTACTCCATCAAGATATTCGTCGAGAGTGTGACCAGTAGGGACATTCATTACCAACCCGAGCGCACCGTCTTCTGGAGTATAATCTACAAGTGTGATTACACCGTGGTTGAAATATGACTCGGAAAGAAACGGTTCGGCAATCAGGAGTGAACCTGGAGCAATTGCGGCCGGTCTGACGGTACGTATTTTAAGTATTGTGGTCGAAAAGTCTTTCATCTCTCGAAAATATTAAATGGTTGAACGAAGTTACAATGTTGTTACATTGTAGTAACAAGCAATACATTCAAATGGATTTCGAAAGTATGAAAATAATTACATTTTTCTAATACACACCTACTCCACAATTAGTTAAGTCAAATAAAAATTGTTACAAAATCCCGGCTCCATGAAAGAGATTGGCATAATACTCGGCTTTGGCTTCGAGTTTCATCGGGAAAGCGCGACTCGTCGACGGCATACGCCATATGTCGAGACCGTCTGGACTTATGACATGTTGCCCCATTTTGGGTAGCTCAGTATTGGTCAGTTCTGCAATCACCCCGGCAGCCTTCTCGCCGGTGGTTGCTATGGTCTTGCATAGCGGCATCAATGCCAAAAGGTCGTAAAGTGGAACTGGCTCAACGATTTCAAGAAACTTGTCTGACGCATTGCCTTTCAAACGTCTCACTTTACGCGCCGTGTCGTTGAGCGCGATACCTTTTTCATTAAGCAAACGCTTTATCGCTTCGACATCGAAATCCTTGCTGCCCTCTTTGCGAAGTGCATCACGATTGCCGAAAAATATCAGTCCCATCATCGGCCAAAAATCATTAGTGCGGTTAGGATAGTAAAAATCCATTGACCATCGCTTAGGCTGTGGCGGAAATGTACCCATCACCAGCACCCTGGCATTGGCCGGTATATATGGCGGCCAAGGATGGCTTTCAAGTTCAATATTATTGTTTTCCATATCGGTATATATAATAAGAAAAGTGTCTGTCTCTAACAGCAGAGGCAGACACCATCTATTAAAATACTGATCGTCATCATTTGATGCGAATCAACATCACTTTTGCCTTATCAAGAGCAAGCACTGTGTGAGCTGTGTTGGCTGGCAGAAGGATTGAATTTCCGGCTTCGAGGTGCTGACGCTGGTCTTCGACCTCAAATTCAACCTGACCTTCAATCACGTAAACCATCACATCGCTGTCGACAGAATGACGAGCCAACATCACTCCCTTGTCAAAGGCCAAAAGTCTGACAGAGCCGTTATCGTTAGTGAAAACGTCTTTTGTTACAACCTGACCATCTACATATTTTAGCTCATCGGCTAATCTGAGGGGAGTTTTAATTTCTTCTTGAGTCTTCATAATGAATTCTATTTTGGTTATGTTATTA
>CAMWQZ010000106.1 GCA_947176515.1 uncultured Bacteroidales bacterium
GGCGGTAGGTGAGCCATGTTATCTCAGGTCCGGCCCACGACATTAGCGCCGTGGCCATGGTGGCTATTAATAGGGGGAGTTTTTTCATTGTAATTATTTGATGATTAATCAAATTGCTCTAATTTGGCTAATGATTTTCTGCGTTTTAAATATTTCTGCACTACGTCGCCGAGATAGACCGTAAAGAGTGGGAAGATTATTACGCCCATGGCTGAGAGGGCGGCTGCGAGTACTTTGCCGACGACTGTGACAGGATTGACGGGCGCACCGATGGTCGTAGCCTCGAGACAGCACCACCAGAGCGACGACCAATAGTCGGGAACCCCGGGGTTGACGGGCTGCTCCTGCTCCAGGAAGATTAGCGACGCAAAGTAGACCATCATCACTACTATGCTGACGTAGGACCAGAAGATGCCGACGATGCGCGATGTCGACACATAGCGTATCACCAGCGCCATGGCAAAGGCGGCGCGAAGCAGCGGCACGAAGCGAAGGAAGTAGAGCTCCTGCTCGTCGAGCTGGAGGTGAAACTGCGTTATTATATTAAGGTAGGGAATAGACACCAGAAGAAAGCCGATGTTGCGCCACATGTAGCGCCAGTGGTTGTCGGCAAGGTAGACCTGCACGAAAAATTCTATGATAAACGCCACGCAGACCCACAGCTGAAAGCGCATGTAGACTGGGTTGGTCAGGAAGGGTTTCTGCATGAATGTATCGACCGATATAAACACTACGAGAGCTAAGGCCAGCGCGAAAACGAGCAGGTTGAGGTCATTGCTTAGCTTCTTCTTGAAATTATTTTTCATTGCAAATCGATTTTTTTACAGATAGTGAAACGCAATATAATTAACACGCAATCACGGCGTAATGTTCGATTTTTTTGTGCCGTTGAAATGTTAAAATGTATAGTCGTACAAATTTGTGTAATATCACTTTAAATTGCATTATAACTTTGCAATCGGAAATCAAACAATAACAATCAATTTTAAAACTACAAAAACTATGGAAAATCTTGAAGAAAACAACACCATCACAGAAATCTCTGAGCTCTCTGAGCACTCCGAGCACTCTGAGAACTCTGAGAACTCTGAGAACTCAGAAATCTCTAATTCCCCCGAGCTGCGCCGCCTTATTGAAGAGGCCGAGCAACGAGGATACATAAGAGGCCGCAATGAGCAGATTGAGCAGCTTGTTATGCAGCCGCTCGACGACGATCCCACGCTGCCACCGGCCTATAGCGACAGTGATTCATGCCCGAGCTTCCTCGCCAATATCCGCCCAAGCATTTGGGATTAAAACAATGAAAAGTGAATAATGAACAATGAATAATGAAAAGTGAACAATGAAAAGTGAAGAGGGAAAAATGAATAATGAATAATGAAAAGTGAATAATGAAAAATGAAAGGTGAAAAATTCTTCATTCTTAATTCTTCATTTTTAATTTAATTTAATTCTTAATTTTTAATTTTTAATTTAATTTTATGTCTACACAAACTCTTAGCGGTCCAGTGACCGTAGCAACAACCAATGAATTAGCCCCCGGCTTAATCCGTAACGCTATTGACCAGCGCATCGTAAAAATTCGCCCAATGTCGACGCCCATCGACCAGATTTCGAGATATGCTGGTGCGCGGCAGGCGCGTTCGATGATGGTCGAGTATTACTCCGTCGACCCCAAAAAGTCAGAAACAACCGTCGAATCTGACGTTCCCTCCGGCAATGGCTCAAAGCGTGCCGATGGCGTATATACCCACGTTATCAAGACCCAAAATGACCTCATCTTCGAGCCTACCGAGACTGTGATGTTTCCCGATATTACGACCAAATCTGGTGAAACCTTAGTGGCTTACGTTGTGTCGCGCATCCCGGCAAGCGGCATCGAGATTATGGTAATCAATGGCAACGGCGATACTCACGCGATACCCTCCATCCCGTCTGGCTCAAAGATTATCCGCATGGGGCGCGCAGCGAGCGAACTCGATGTTCAGACCGCTCAATTCCAGGCCCTTCCCGTCAAGCGCGCTAACAATTGTCAGATTTTTAAAATGCAGGTTGAGGAAAGCACGCTCCATAAGATTGCCAACAAAGAAGTCGGCTGGTCATTCTCCGACAATGAGGAGGCCGCAATTATCGACATGCGCCTGGGCATGGAGAAAAATTTCCTCTTCGGCTCAAAAAGAGTGCTTCGCGACCCAATTAAAAACGAGGATGTCTATCTCACCGGTGGCATCTGGCATCAGGCTCCCGACAATTATCTGCTCGACCTCGACGTCATCACCGAAAAAGACCTCATTGACCTTACCCGTAAGGCCTTCACCGGCACTTGCGGCACCAAGCAGAAAATGCTCGTCTGTGGTTCCGAACTGATGTCGGCCCTCTCAAAAATTGAGTGTAAAAACGTGCGCTATGCCCATAATCCTAACGTCAAGTGGGGCTTGACCTTCAGTGAATTGCAGTCTAATTTCGGCACGCTGCGTATCATTCATTCCGAGGTCTTTGACCAGTGTGGCCACGAATGTGATGGCATGGTCATCGACCCCGACTACCTCACCAAGTATGTCCACATCCCCTTCCACGCCGAGCAGCTCGACTTGCGTCGTTCGGGTCAGCGCAACACTTCGGCTGTCGTCATCACCGAGGCTTCGTGTCTTGTGCTCCGCTATCCCGACACTCACCTCAAAGTGATTGGCTTTAAGGCTCCAAAGGCATAACTATCGCGCAGCAATGATTGTCAACCTTTCTCACCAGCAGATGCTTCAGACCTGGCGCCAGTGCGCCGGGCTGGAGCCCCTGGTCAGCGCCTGTACCGTCGAGCGCTTTGACGGTGTCGACGTCGATAGCCGCCTGTCGGCAATGATGAGGCAGTGGTATCTCGGGCTGCTTGACAGCGGCGACCCTTCGTTGCTCGGTCCTGCCGCCGACGCCAGTGACCTCGTCACCATTGATTCCGACCGATGTGGCTGCTGCGTCCGGCTGATTTGCGACGCTTCGGTGCGACGCTTGCAGTCGGTGCGGCTTTCAGGCTGGCAGCGCTCGGCCACTGTCGTTGACCAGAGCGAAATCAGTCGCCGGCTCGCCCTGCAGTCTAACCCCTATTCGCGCGCCGGCAACGCCGACCCTATAGCGTGGCGCGACTCATCAGGCTGCCTGTTTGCCGCGCCTGTCGCGCCTGACGCTGCTGTCGTCCAAGCCACGGCTTATATAGACTCCGGTCCTGAGGGATATCGTCTCGACGAACGCGCCCTCGCTGCCATCCCTGAGTCAATTTCAATCTTTTAATCACCACGTCATTAATAACTTAATCTTTTTATGAAATCACAGACCAACCTCTGTCTTCTCACTGCGGCGCGCGACGCTTGGCTTTCGGCCTCGTCGCTTCGCAGCCGCCGTGAGCGATACAAGCGCTACACTTATGGCGACCAGTGGAGCGACATTGTGACCGACGAAAGCGGTCGCCGCGTCCGCGAGTCCGACCAGATTGAAGATTCAGGCCGTAAGCCGCTTATCAACAACATGATTCGCCAGATTGTCAAGATAGTCATCGGCCGCTATCGCTCGTCGAGCCGCGAAGAGGGTATATATCGTGTCGACTCTCCCCGGCGCAGCTATATCACCGACAATGCCCTGCTCGAGCTCGACTGCCGCATGCTCGAAGAGTTCCTTATTTCGGGTTGCGCAGTCCAGCGAGTGTGTCGCGAGACCCGTCAGGGGCGCCGGCGGCTGTGGATTGACAATGTCAACCCTCGCAAGTTTTTTGTCAATGCTTTTCGTGACCCTCGCGGCTGCGATATCGAGATGATTGGCATGCTTCATGACCTCTCGTTTCCCGAAATCATCGCCCGTTTCGCCGGCGATAGCTCTCGGCGTTTCGACCAGTTGGCTCATATCTATTCGTCGTCATCGGCCGGCAGCGTCCTTGACGGAGCTCCGCAGCTGGGCGAGTCTGACGACTCTGCCGCCGACTTTTTCACGGCGCCTCCCGGTCGTTGTCGTGCTATCGAGGTCTGGACTCTCGACTGCCGCAACACACTCCTCTGTCACGACCGCCGCGACGCTCGTGCTTACACCCTCAATAACTCTGCCGCTGCTCGCGAGACTATCGACAATCTCAACTCTCGCCGCATCAGTTGGGGTGAGGCTACCGTAGCCACTCGCCGGCGCCTCGACTTTGTGTGGCATTGCCGCTGGTTCGCCCCCGACGGTTCGCTCTTAGCGTCCTACGATTCGCCCTTCCGTCATGGCTCTCATCCCTTCGCCGTGAAATTTTATCCCCTCACCGACGGCGAGGTGCACTCCTTCGTCGAGGACGTCATCGACCAGCAGCGTTGCATCAACCGCATGGTCGTCCTTATCGACCATATCATCGGATCTGCTGCCAAGGGTCTGCTCCTTTTCCCTCAGGAACAGAAGCCCAAAAACTATGATTGGTCCGACATACGCGACGCCTGGAGCCGCGCCAACGGTGTAATCCCCATTACTGGCCACGGCAACATCTTGCCCCAGCAGGTTCATTCGCCGACCGACAACAAAGGCGCTTCTGAGCTCCTCAATCTCCAGATGAAGCTCTTCGACCAGATTTCGGGTGTCAGCGACGTGATTGCCGGACGCAGCATCTCACCCTCGACGGGTAATGCTGTCTACGAAAGTCAGTTGCGCAACTCTGCAGTGGCGCTTGCCGATTTGATTGATTCCTTTGCCGCCTTCCGCTCTGATCGCGACTATAAGGCAATTAATATTTAAAAAAATCATCATTTATTGCATTTATATTTGTGTAATTGAAATTAATATTATAATTTTGCATCCACAACATCTAAAACAACTATTGAAAATGTCACAGAAAACCTTATCACAACTCCGCGACGCAGACTTCGCTAAAAGTCTCAAAGAGTCGCTGCGCCGCTACCGCGCTATGTCGGTGCGTCCCACAAGCACACAGATAATCGAAGACGCTCTTGCCGCACGTCCCCAGCGCTTCTATCTCACCTATCGCACCATTGAGGCGCGCATCAATCGCTTGCGCCGCGAGGCCATTGGCGCCGGCGGCAAGAAGCTCTCAGCCAGTCAGCAGCAGTGGGTCGAAGTCAGCGCGGCGATTAACCGCTTTCTCGCGCGCAACAAGCGAGCCACCATGTCCGACGCCATTAACCACGTTGTCAACTTCGCCCGTCCCTCGCGCTTCTTCATCTCAGAGCGCAAAGCCCAGCAACTATTCCGCCTCACCCTCCGCCGCGAATACCACTTCGTAAAATGAACAATGAAAAGTGAAAAATGAAAAATTTTTCACTCATCATTCTTCACTTTTCATTCTTAACTCATCATTCTTCATTTATGAAAATCACATTTTCATCTGCTTCCTTGCTCGACGACATCCTTGCCGACTCAGCGCTCAACGCAATCTTCAACCAAAACAGCGCCCTGCTCACCGCCGACCACCGTCCTGCACTGTTGCGCGTCGCCAGCTCGGCGGCCGCTACAGTCGCCGGCGAACTGGCTGGCAACCTCACCGCCTACAGCGTCACCGACAGCGAGATAACAATAGAAGTCGCCGAGACCGATGCCCATCCCGAAGCATTAGCGTTCCACTTCGCCACCGCTGTCAGTTTTGCCACCCTGCGCCTCGTCGCCATCTCGATTGGCGACTACCGACGCGCCGACGCCTACAAAGGCTGCCTTGCTGACACCCTCTCCCTGTCACTTATAAAAATC
>CAMWQZ010000107.1 GCA_947176515.1 uncultured Bacteroidales bacterium
ATATTTCACCATCATACCTGCCATCCTGACAATCATCGCCATTTGGGCGCCAAGTTCGCGCGTCCTATCAGCTGTCACAACTGGCTATATTATGCTCTCCTCGGCGTTGATTTCCATAGTTACAGTCACTGATCTCGCTCTCTATGGTTACTGGAATTTCCGTCTCGACACTACCCCATTCTTTTATTTCTTCAGCTCTCCGTCGTCAGCCCTCGCAAGCGTCAGCACCTTCACTGCCATACTCGGCTTCCTACTCACTGCTGTGCTTGCCGTCGCAATTTATTTCCTTATCTCCAAGGTCATCAAACGATTCTCTGCATCATCGTCAAATCGAATAATCTCCACAGTAGCCGCAACCCTACTCACAGCCGCTCTCTTCATTCCTATTCGCGGCAGCCTTACGGTATCGACGATGAATCTTAGCCGCTCATACTTCAGCCAGAATCAGCGCCTTAACCATGCAGCCATCAACCCTCTCTTCAGTCTGATGTACTCGGCTACACACCAGAACAACTTTTCATCGCAATTCCGATTCTTCGACCAAGACCGTGCCGCTGAAATCTTCTATAGCCTTTCCGACAAAATCGCAGTTGAAGACACGGATTCACTACAACCCCTTTTCACAATAGACCGCCCCGATATATACATTATTATAATGGAGAGCTTCTCTGCTCACCTATTTCCGTCACTCGGGGGTGAAGCAGTTGCCACGGGACTCGACTCCATCGCCTCCGGCGGTCTGCTCTTCTCCAACTTCTACGCCTCAGGCGCACGCACTGATCGTGCCATCCCGGCCATTCTAAGTGGATTTCCGGCTCAACCGACCACAAGCCTCATGAAATTTGCCAAGAAAATCGAGCATGCACCCTCATGGCCACTCGCTGCGAAAGAGCTCTGCGACTATGACCTGTCATATTACTACGGAGGCGACGCAAATTTCACCAATATGCTCGCCTACCTTATCAGTTCAGGCTTCGACAATATCATCTCAGACAAAGATTTCCCCATAAACGAGCGCACAAGCAAATGGGGCGCCCACGACCATGTCGTTTTCAACCGCGCATGGTCTGATGTCGTTGCTGACTCAGCCTCTGCGACCCCTAAACTTCGTGTCATTCAGACATCCAGCAGCCACGAGCCATTCATTGTCCCATACCAGGACCCTCGTTTCCCCGACAGTGACCGCAAAAACGCTTTCGCTTACGCAGACCGCTCGGCGACTGCATTTATTGACAGCCTAAGCGCCTCGTCTCTCTGGCAGAAATCCATCGTCGTCATTACGCCTGACCATTACGGCGTCTACCCCGAGCACCTCGACAACCCCCTCGACCGCCATCACGTGCCTCTAATTATCACCGGTGGAGCACTTAACCGCGCTCCAGGCGTCGATTCGACCGTTGCCGACCAGACAGCCATAGCTGCTACCATTCTATCTGCTCTCGGACTCGACTTATCAGCGTTTACATTCAGTCGCGACCTATTCGATAGCTCAAGTCCCCAATATGCATTCTTCAGCGAGCCGGGCATGGCAGCCTTTGTAAACGCCACCGATACCGTCGCCATCAATCTCGACACCGATACACCGATTATCTCGTCAGGCGACAATCAGTCGCTCGCCTCCGACCGTTGCAAAGCTATCCTTCAGACGATTTATAACACTCTGTCCGACCTCTAAACGCCGCCCTATGCTCGAAACACTTCAAAATATCGACTCATCTATCTTTCTGTTCTTCAACGGTCATCACAATCCGTTTTTCGACAGTTTCATGAGCCTATATTCCGGCCGTTACATATGGATTCCCATGTACGCTGCCCTGCTCATCGTCATGTTGCGACGCTTCCCTATCGCCAAGGTTTTGTTATTGCTTGTCGGCATCGGAACGACAATCTTCATCGCCGACCAACTCTGTGCATCAGTTATCCGCCCAATATTTGAGCGCATGCGACCCTCTAATCTCTCAAATCCCCTTTCTGAGTTAACCCATATTGTCAACGGCTATCGTGGAGGTCCTTACGGCTTCCCGTCGTGTCACGCTGCCAACTCCTTTGCCCTCGCCACATTCGCAGCAATAATGCTCCGTCAGCGTGGTTTTACACTTTTTATCCTCACTTGGGCGGCAATCAACTGCTATTCTCGCATCTACCTCGGTGTCCACTATCCCGGCGACCTTATCGTTGGCGGTTTAATCGGAGCTGCAGTTGGCATGATATGGTATTTCATTACTAACGGCATTTATCAAGCGCTCTTATCGGCCGGAAAAATCAAACCGACGCGTCCGCCGCTCTACATTCTCCCCTCATTCCGTGGCGGAATAAATCTCGTCGAGGTCGTTGGCGTCATCACATTGTTAATCATCATTTTCATATCCCTATAACCATTATTTCAAGTGAAATTCTTAAAAAAAATATTATCTACAATCTCTACCCCGGCTATTCTTCCGTGGATTATGCCATTTCTGCTCATAATCCCAAACATAGCCCTCGCCATCACCGAGCCTGACCCCTTGCTGTCAAAAGCGACCGACATCTTCCTGCCCCTCGGCGTCTACATGCTCCTCGCCTCCGTCACTACCTCGGTCGGTATCACCATGCTATTCGCCATACCACTGATTTTCTTCGCTGGATTTCAGATTGTTCTGCTCTATCTCTATGGCGAGTCAATCATGGCCGTCGATATGTTTCTCAACATTGCCACGACCAACACCAAAGAGGCCTCTGAGCTACTCAGTAATCTTATCCTCGCACTCGTCACAGTATTCATCCTCTACTTTCCGGCACTCATCTACGGCATAGTTTGCCTAATTCGCCAACGCCGCTGCACCCTCACAACCGTCCGACACATTCGCCGCTATGGCGCAATCGTTTTCGCAGCTGGAGCTTTACTACTCGTAGCGAGTTACATTGCCTTGCCACGTTTCTCCGTGCGCCGCAATATTTTCCCGGTCAACGTCATTGCCAATATGATTGAGGCAGTCAACCGTACAATCGACACAACCCACTACCCCTCTACATCCGCACCTTACACCTTCTCCCCGACCCTCACTCACGACCGCGATCTGCGCGAAATCTACATTCTTATCATCGGTGAGACATCTCGCGCTGACAATTGGCAGATTTATGGCTACCAACGTCCAACAAATCCTCGTCTTTCCAATCGCGACGGCCTTGTAGTTTTCGACAAGCCACTCACTGAAAGTAACACCACCTACAAGAGCGTCCCAATGCTCCTATCACCGCTGACGTCCGAAACTTTTGGCGATTCTATTTACTACACCCAAGGCATCTGCAGCGCGTTCAATGAAGCCGGATTCAACACAGCCTTCATCTCCAACCAGCAGCGCAACCACTCTTTCATTGACTTCTTCGCTAACCAGGCGCAGACCACCGAGTTTATCCGCGATAACGAACCCGGCTCGCTCGACGACCACTTGGTCGACCATCTGCGTGATTTCATTGACCGATCGCCTTCAGACAAAATTTTCGTTGTCCTACACACTTATGGCTCGCATTTCAATTATCACGAGCGCTACAGCGACGATTTCCGGGTATTCACTCCCGACCAGGCCTCTGAGGCTTCAATCGAAAATCGTCGACAACTCTTAAATGCTTACGACAACTCCATCATTTTCACCGACTACGTCATCGACCGCGTGATTGCTTCAGTCGACTCTCTCCACATTCCTGCCGCAGTTATCTATACCTCAGACCACGGTGAGGATATATTCGACGATGCTCGCGGACGCTTCCTCCACTCTTCGCCGACGACCACCTTCACCCAGATTCACGTGCCTTTCCTCATGTGGTTCTCCGACCGTTATCGTGACGCCTTCCCTGAAATTTATAGCAATGCTATCGCCAACTCTTCCGCCAATGTTTCGACTACTCGTTCTGTCTTCCCGACCATGCTTTCAATTGCCGGCATAGACTCGCCTCATATCAAATCGGCCGACGATGTTACCTCAACCCAATATCGCGAATTACCAAGACATTACCTCAACGACTATAACGAAGCCGTCGATTTAAAACAAGCCGGTTTCAAGCCTTACGACTTCGAAAAAGCCCAAAATTACAACATAGCCACAGATTGACCATCGTAAAGTTTCCCAAAACTTTTTACAACCCACTTATAACCTATAACTTATAACTTTTGATCTAATAAAAAGTTTTCCAAAAGTAAATTTTAACACAAAACTTAGGTTGAATTATTTTGCAATTAGCATTATTATTCATAGCTTTGCAGAGCTGATTTTTAGTCAGCTCTATTTTTTATAATATACTTTAAAATCTAAATAAATTTCAATCAGACATGATTCAGACAGTTGTTAAGCGTGATGGCCGAATCGTTGGCTATAACGAAGAAAAAATCAAAGCGGCTATCCGTAAAGCCATGCTACAGACTGAGCTTGGTGAAGACGAGTCTCTAATCCACAAAATCACCGATCGCATTGGCTTCAACGGCAACGAACGCATGTCTGTCGAAGAGATTCAAGACCTTGTCGAGCTTGAATTGATGAACTCCCCCCGTAAGGAAGTGGCAAAGCGCTACATAGCCTATCGCGACCAGCGCAGCATTGCTCGTCGCGCAAAGACTCGCGATATGTTCCAGGAGATTATCGAGGCTAAGAACACCGACATCACTCGCGAAAACGCAAACATGAACACTGATTCGCCGGCTGGCATGATGATGAAATTTGCGAGTGAAACCACCAAGCCTTTCGTCGACGACTATCTCCTTTCCCCCGAAGCGCGCGAGGCTGTACGCCACGGCTACATTCACATCCACGACAAGGATTACTACCCCACTAAGAGTCTCACCTGTGTCCAGCATCCTCTCGACCGCATCCTCGAATACGGCTTCGTAGCCGGCCACGGCGAATCTCGTCCTGCCAAACGCATCGAGACTGCGAGCATCATCGGATGCATTTCCCTCGAAACTGCTCAGAATGAAATGCATGGCGGTCAGGCAATCCCGGCCTTCGACTTCTATCTTGCCCCTTACGTTCGCTCTTCTTATATCGAGGAAATCAAAAACCTTGAGGCTCTCAATGGTGCCGACTACTCTCACCTCTATGATTACAAGTTCGATGACTATCTCAAACAGCCTCTCGACGGTCTCCAAGGCGATGACCGCGTGCGACAACACGCCGTCAACCGCACCGTCAGCCGTGTCCATCAGGCTATGGAAGCGTTCATCCATAACATGAACACCATCCATTCGCGCGGCGGCAATCAGGTCGTTTTCAGTTCAATCAACTACGGCACTGACACATCAGCCGAAGGTCGATGCATTATCCGCGAGATTCTCAACACCACCTACGAAGGTGTCGGCAACGGAGCGACAGCAATTTTCCCAATCCAGATATGGAAAAAGAAACGCGGTGTCAGCTACTTGCCCGACGACCGCAACGGCGACCTCTTCCAGCTTGCTTGCAAGGTGACCGCGCGCCGCTTTTTCCCCAACTTCGTCAACCTCGATGCCACTTTCAACCAGCATGAAAAGTGGCGTGCCGACGATCCAAAACGCTACATTTATGAAGTTGCCACAATGGGTTGCCGCACTCGTGTGTTCGAAGACCGCTACGGCGAAAAGACATCTATCGGCCGAGGCAATCTCAGCTTCACGACTATTAATATCGTGCGCATCGCCATCGAGTGCATGGGCATACGC
>CAMWQZ010000108.1 GCA_947176515.1 uncultured Bacteroidales bacterium
TCTGGCGACATCCCATAGGCCAGAGTTAATGAATGATTGCAAAACGGTCGGACCACCTTCGACAAGCAGCGATGTGATACCAAGGGCATAGAGCTGCGCAAGGATATCGGGGACTCCTTCATGGGAGTCGATTATTATAGGGTCTCTGCCGAGGATGCGATAGTCGGCAGTTACGCGATGACGACGGTCAAGAATGACAGGACGGGGCGAGCGGCCTCCCCACAGACGACTATCAAGCAAGGGATTGTCAGCGAGGACAGTGCTTGAGCCGACAAGGATGCCGTCGTGGATGGCGCGTAAGCGGTGGACGGCGAGGCGTCCGAGTGGCGACGATATAGCTGCAGCTGGTTCGTCAGGACGACGGTTAACGTCAAGGTACCTGTCTGCGCTCTGCGCCCATTTCAAGGTGACGAATGGACGATGGCAGCTATGAGCTGTCATAAATGCAGCGTTAAGGCGACGGCTTTCGTCTGCCAGTACGCCTGTGACAACCTCTACGCCAGCGTCGCGCAGCATCGCAATCCCTCGTCCGCAGACTTTTTCGTTAGGATCTCCGGCTCCGACTACAACGCGAGGTATACGCTTGTCGATGATTAGCTTGGCGCATGGGGGAGTCTTGCCATAGTGAGAACATGGCTCGAGAGTGACATACATAGTGGCGTCGCGGAGTAGCTCTTGATTGGCGACCGATGCGACAGCGTTGACCTCGGCATGCCCATCGCCATAACGGCGGTGATAACCCTCACCGATTATCTCACCATCCGGCGCTACAATGACAGCGCCAACCATCGGATTGGGTGAGACATTGCCTAATCCGTGAGCCGCCAATTCAAGGGCGCGGCGCATGTATCTCTCGTCGACTTCCATATCAAAGTGCGCTATATGGCTGATTAAATGTATTACCTTCGAGAGGATTACCAGTCTCGATACCTTTTGTGAGCCACTTAACGCGCTGAGACGAGCGACCGTGGTTAAAAGAATCGGGCATCTCGCGGCCATAAGCCTTGCGCTGCAAGTAGTCGTCACCGATTTTCGAAGCCGCGTTCACTGCAGCCTCAACGTCGCCAGGCTCAATCGAGCCAAACATCTCGTTATCGTTGTGGGCCCACACACCGGCGTAGAAGTCTGCCTGAAGTTCGAGGCGGACGCTCATCTGATTGGCGTCGCGCTCGCTCATTGACTCCATAGCGTTATGAGCATCAGAGAGTGTGCCGAGAAGATATTGCACATGATGACCGACCTCGTGAGCAATGACGTAGGCATAAGCAAAGTCACCCGAAGCCCCTATGCTGCTCTGCATATCCTTGAAGAAGTCGAGGTCGATATAGACTGTCTGGTCAGCCGAGCAATAGAACGGACCAACTTGAGAAGTAGCCTGACCACAACCAGAATTTACCGAGCCTGAGAAAATCACCATCTGGGGACACTCATATTCGCCCCAACCCTGACGCTGAAATTCACGTGTCCAGACATCTTCAGTTCCGGCAAGCACCTTTGATGCAAGGTCAAAAAGGCGCTGGTCTTCAGCGTCCGGCTCACGAGTGCTGCTGACTGACACATTGTCGCCGAGCATCTGGCCTGCAACGTTACCTATCACGTCGCCCATGTCGCCTCCTGAGAACAAGGTCACTGCAGCGATGATAATCACTCCGATAATGCCACCACCAATACCGACCTTGCGGCCTGAAACACCGCGACGGTCGGTGATGTTTGAACTGTTACGTCGTCCGTCTAATCTCATAGTCTACAAATTATTTTATGCGAGTTACTTCCACGCGGTCGATAAGGGCATGGTTTGTCTTAAGATTCATATTTTCATTTGCCGGACGCATCTCGATTGAAATCTTGTGGTCACCGGCTGTCAAAGGCACGCGCAGGATGCTCGAACGCCCCCAGTCGCTCCATTTGCCTTCGCCACGCTGAGGCATCACAAGTGCACCGACAGGATTACCATCGACAACGAGAGTGCGGATGGCGCACTTGTTCTCAGTGTTGACAGGACCATTGCCGTTGGCATAGATAAGCGAGACTGCATACACTCCCTCATCAGGCACATTGACATCTAACTCGACAGCGCCGCTGTTATGGTCGATTTCAATGAAACCGGTTCCATGATAACCTGAAATTGGGCTTGTAGGTTCATATGTATTTTCGGGTGACTCGAATTTAATCGACTCGCCGGGGAGGTCAAGGGCTATTGTCCCAAACAATGGACGAGGCTCGGAAGCAAATGACTCAACACCATCAGCATTCACGCCGATGACCTGATACTCGCCAGTGTCGGTCAAAGCATAAGATGTCTCATGAGTGACAGCGACACGCTCGCCATTTCGCAGGACTACATAATGGTCGATATACTCAATCGGATTCCAAGTCAAGGTGCCTTCGTTAATCCAAGCAATCGGGGTAAGAGGGGCTTTGACATTGGCCATGTGATTGACTTTCATCAGCGGAATACGGTTATCAGCCATCACGATGTCAATTGTGTTATGACCGGTGATTGTTGACGGGATGAAAGGGCGATGTTCCTTGCCATTGAGGCGGAATGATTTGATGCGGTTGCCGCTACCCGAAATATTGATGTCGAGCACAGCGTCACGATAACGGAAGTTAGTCAGCGAGCGCTTGGCAGCAAGGGCCTTGGGAACGAACGGACGGAAAGAAAGACCATCAACCTCAAAGTTGATACCGAACAAAATCTTGTGGGTCACAGCAATGTTGCCGGCAAGACACCAGAGCATATTAGAAGAATTGAGTTGAGTGGCAATGTCACCGTTGTCGAGCACAAAGTTCTCCTTGTTAGTTGCGAAAAGAGCCGCCGGACGGAATATGGAGCCAATAGCCTCAAGAGTTCCTGTTTCATTACCGACTTTTGCATTGGCAATAGCCCAATACGCAGCTACCCAAGGCCACAGAGCATTATTGTGATAAGGCGGAATGTCGGCAATCTGAGGGAAGAAAATCGAGACTCCAAACGGGGTTGTCGGATTATTCTCCGTAATCTCTTTTGCACGCTTCATATCAGCGATGCCGTAAATGATAGCGAGAGACTCTCCGAGGGTCTCGGCTCTGGGATTAAGAATCGGATAATTGCGACCATAATTATACATGGCGTAATAACCTTTTTCGGGCATCCACAGTTCGCGATTTATGGCTTCGGCAATGGTGCGGTGGTTGTCAGATGCAACCTTTGCGACATCGGTGTCACCGAGTTCCTCTGCTATATCAGAAAGGACTTTCCATGCCTGAGCGTGAACAACTGATGTGCCGAGAGCCTGCGACTGATATATGTCGGCAGTCTGCATCCAACGCGGATAGCTCTGCTCGCGCCAATCAATGAACGAAGTCTCACCCTGCACGAGACCGTTTTTGGCGGCCACCACTTCGAGGTCATCAAAAAGTGAATTCTTGATGACAGGATAAATGTATTCAAGCCATTTGCGGTCACCAGTGACCTTATATATCTCATAAGCAGCGACAGCCCAAATCATACGGTCAGAACTTACGGGCCAAGCGCCACCACTACCCGTATCCTGAATAATGCGACCATTGGCATTAACCTTTTGCATCAGCGAAATCTGAGATGCGAGAGGCTGCATGTAAGCCATAGACAGGATAATAGAGTAGCTGACGTCACGAGTCCACACCCCACCCCACGCTTTGCCGGTGCGGAGAGTGGTGTCAGGTTCGACAGCGTTGACCATTTCGTCAAGACCGAGGTTATAGATGGCGGTATGGAGACGGTTGGGAGTCGTCAGCACAGGATAAGCCGAAAGGTCGTTTCGACGAGTCCATTCGCTGTCGATACCCATATAATAGCCCGGCTGGGCGTGGTAAGTCGAAACAATTTGCTCTGCAGATGGAGCCCAGGCACGAAATTCGCCTTGAATGATTGTATCGCCTCGCCAAGAGTAAGCGTCAGTTGACACGATAACGTCGTCGGCCAAAGCCGTAATGTTGACAGCCAACGGCATAGCCGCCAGAGCAATAGCCCGAATGATGGTCTGTTGAATGTTCATAAATTGATGAGAGTTATGTTTTATATAATATTTTCAGATATTCAGTGGTGTGCGGCCCTATATTGAACAGAGAAGATGGACGCAAGCCAAGGACCCACACGATTTTATCGTCGCATGTTAACAGCCATGCTTTACGTTTGTCAGCCGCAGAGTATTTGGCATCGGAAAAGAGGTCGCTGACAAGGCGCGAGCCTTTGAGTCCAAAAGGACGGATGCGGTCGCTTTCGTGCCAGCGACGGAGCGCCCATTTATGACCAGGGGCAAGCGCCGAACCATCGAGATAAAGAACGTTAGGGTCACGTTGAGGAGTAAACTCCGTGACATGGTGGCGACTAATACGAAGATTAACAGGAGTCAAAACGTCGCGCCGCAAATCAACAGGGATTGGGTCTGAGGGTCGAGTCGGACTTGCCAGTCCTTTCGGACGAAATATTGTTAAAACTCCGCGGTCAAGCTCGACGATCGCTCCTGAGGGAGTCGGGAATTTCAAGCCGGATCTGGTGGCCGAAGCTATAATATCAGCGCACTGCGTCGAGGTTATTCCAATATCTTTAAGCAGCTCTCGTAATACAGTCGGAGCATCGTCAGCAACCTCAGATAGTAAACCGAGAAGGTCGATTTTACCATCATTGTTGACATACCTTTCACGATAGCCGTCGATAGCACGATGATATATGCGCGCTGCTGCTTCGAGATTAGACGCCGAGGCGAGGATGGCACGGTCAGCATTAGGGAAGTGGCGCAGCAACTCCGGGATGATGTGGTTACGCAAACGGTTGCGGAGATGTGCATCGGAACTGTTTGACGAATCAACGATGAAGCTGAGACCTATTTTTTTAAGATATTGTTCAATTTGCTGACGGGTGCAATCGAGCAGCGGCCTAATGACATAGTCGCGACGGTATTTAATGCCACGCATACCGTCGATACCCGTCGAGCGGAATAGGTTGAGTAAAATTGTCTCAATATTATCCTCACTATGATGGCCCACGGCGATGGCTCTTGCCCTCTCTTGAGTGAGCAAGCGGTCAAACCACTCATAGCGCAACGAGCGACACGCCATCTCGATTGATTCGCCAGTCTCTCGCGGACGAGCGGCGACATCGAACTCGTGCACCATAAAGTCAACACCCAGACGTCGACATATTTTCTGAGAATGGAGCATATCGCGCTGAGATTCAGCCCCACGGAGATGAAAATTACAGTGCGCAGCCAAACATTCATAACCAAGAGCAACTAAAGCGGCGAGCAACGCGACTGAGTCGGCTCCTCCACTAAGAGCCACGATGACGCGGTCGCCAGGTTCGAGTAGCTTATTATCGGCTATTGTCGAGGCAACTGTGGGAAGCAAGTCAGAATTTTGGATGTCGCTTTGCATATCAAGGGCGAATTTACGATTTTTTTGGCAGAGGGGCAAGATGTCAGCCGATTTCAAATCGGGTTTCTCATCTTCTGCGATAATCGGTTGTGGTTCCGGAGTAAGTTCGATAACCTGGTCGAGCGTTTCGGGTGGACAATTACGATAATCAAAATCAGGCTTAGTGTAGATTTTTGCTTTTACGGCAAGGTGTCGAAGATGGGACGGAACAAGATTTTCCTTATCAATGACGA
>CAMWQZ010000109.1 GCA_947176515.1 uncultured Bacteroidales bacterium
TGGGCTCGGAGATGTGTATTAGAGCCAGTGCTCGAATGTCTTGAAAAGGGTGTGCTTTACCGCAAGGACGACGGCTCGGTGTGGGCTGACCTCACACCTGATGGTTTAGACCACAAGCTGTTGCTGCGAAGCGATGGCACATCGGTCTACATGACTCAAGACATAGGCACAGCCAAGCTGCGTTTCCGCGATTATCCTATCGACAAGATGATTTATGTCGTCGGTAACGAGCAGAACTATCACTTCCAGGTGCTGTCGCTGCTACTCGACCGTCTTGGCTTCAAGTGGGGTAAAGACCTCGTCCATTTTTCTTATGGCATGGTTGAGCTTCCCGAAGGCAAGATGAAGAGCCGTGAGGGAACGGTAGTTGACGCTGATGACCTTATGGCAGAAATGGTGACTGGCGCGCGCGAAGTGGCCGAAGCCGCAGGAAAGACTGACGGTCTCGACGAAGCTCAAAAAGCTGAGATTGCTGAAATTGTCGGCATGGGTGCGTTAAAATATTTCTTGCTTAAGGTTGATCCACGGAAGAATATGACATTTAACCCCAAAGAGTCAATCGACTTTAACGGGAACACAGGTCCGTTCATACAGTACACATATGCGCGTATTAAATCAGTGCTCCGTCGCGCCGCAGAGCAGGGACTGAACATTGGCGACTACGCTGATGTTGTACCTAATGAGAAGGAAATTTCACTTATCCAGCGTCTTGCCTCATATCCGGCCGTAGTGCAGGAAGCAGGCCGCAGCTATTCGCCGGCTCTGATTGCTAATTATATTTATGATTTGGCGAAGGAGTACAACCAGTTCTACCACGACTGTCCGCTGCTGCGCGAGGACAATGCAGCCGTTCGCTCACTTCGTCTGCAGCTTTCGGCGGTGACTGCCGAGGTGATAGCGTCGGGCATGGCTCTGCTTGGTATCAAAGTTCCTGAAAGAATGTAATTATTAACAACTCTCAAATCTATTAACATTATGTTTGACAACAATTCTTATCGTCAGCCGACTTACGGTTACGATGCAACTTCACTCGCCACGAAAGTGTCGGCCGTAATGAAGCGCGTCTATTTCAAGATGACGCTCGGTCTCCTCGTATCAGCATTTATAGCAATGTGGTGCTCTGACAGCCAGGTTTACTGGTCGTTTATGCAGGCTCACAGTTGGGCTATCTGGGTGCTACTTATCGCTGAAATCGGTCTTGTTATAGCAATTTCCGGTGCAATCCGTCGTCTGTCAGCGGCTGCAGCTTCGGGATTATTCTATCTCTTTGCGGCGGTCAACGGTTTGGCGCTGGCACCGATATTTATAGTCTATACCAGCCATAGCATTGCGGTAACATTCTTCGTAACAGCCGGTACGTTTGCGGCAATGAGTATCTACGGCTATTTCACATCCAACGACCTGTCTAAGATGGGTTCGATACTCTTTATGGCGCTTATTGGTCTTGTAATCGCTTCGGTGGTTAACTTCTTCCTCCACAGCGAGACTATGATGTGGATAATCACCTATGCAGGTGTATTGATTTTTGTCGGACTTACCGCATGGGACACTCAGCAAATCAAGAATATGGCGATACAGATGGACGGAGCTTCGACTGGCAAGCTCGCCACTATCGGTGCGCTGACACTCTATCTTGACTTTATCAACCTCTTCCTCTATCTGCTTCGCATTTTCGGAAATCGCGACTAATCAGGCGTGAGTTTCTTCAGCCGATATAAAAAAGATTATGCCGCGTTGCTCAGACTTGGATTGCCAATCCTTGTCGGGCAGCTCGGCATGATTGTACTTGGTTTTGCCGACAATATCATGGTCGGCCGATATTCGACGCTCGCATTGGCGTCAGCGTCGTTTGTCAACAATGTTTTTAATGTAGCAATATTCTGTTGCATGGGCTTCACCTACGGTATCACACCGATAGTGGGAGCCCTTTTTACACAGAAGCGTCACACTGAGATAGGCTCAACGGTGCGCAGTGCTTTGGTGCTTAATCTTATCTTTGTGCTGATAGTGATGGGGGTTATGACGGCCGTCTATCTTAATGTCGACCGATTGGGGCAGCCTGAAGAACTATTGCCGCTTATCAGGCCTTATTTTTTGATTTATCTTAGCGCGATGCTGCCGCTGGCGGTGTTCAATGTATTCGCGCAGTGGAGCTATGGGATAAAAGACACCAAGTTGCCAATGTGGATTATACTCGGCACCAATGCTCTCAATATCTTTGGTAACTATCTGCTTATCTTCGGTCATTGGGGGCTGCCTGAACTCGGACTCGTCGGCGCCGGGCTAAGCACACTTTTCGCGCGTGTGCTCGGCACGGTCATAATCATCGCATGGTTTGTGTGTCGCAAGGCTAACCAACCATATCGCACTGGTTTCGCTAAGACGCGTGTGACGTTTGAATCGTTACGAAAGATATGGAACATCAGCATACCGATTTCAATGCAGATGACATTCGAGTCGGGGTCGTTTACAGCGGCTGCAGTCATGACAGGCTGGATAAGTGCAATCGACCTTGCTGCATTCCAGATTATCGTAATAGTCGGCACGCTCGGATTCTGTATCTATTATAGTATCGGGTCTGCGGTCACAATTCTGGTTGCTAACGAAGCCGGACATTCAGACCGTCGGGCGATGAGGCGTGTAGCGTGGGCCGGCTACCATGTGTTGCTTTCGCTGATGTGTCTGTCATCAATGATTTTTATATTTTTCGGAAAGACTCTTATGGGTTGCTTTACCGAAGACCCTGCGGTGCTCGCAGTCACAGCCGGTCTAATCTTGCCGCTGGTGTTGTATCAAGCAGGTGACGCAACGCAGATAAACTTTGCCGGAGCGCTCCGCGGCACGTCGCACGTTATGCCGATGCTGTGGATTGCGTTTGTTAGCTATATCGTATTCGGTATTCCTGCCACCTATTTACTTGGCTTCCCATTGGGTATGGGCATATTTGGCATCATACTCAGTTTCTCAGTGAGCCTCTTCATCGCCGCCGCCCTCTTTCTCTACTTCTTCCTGAAGTCAACGCGAGAGTGACAACTCAGATAAAGCAACGATAATGTACATTATAACCGAAAACATACAAAAGCTTTTCGCCTTATGCCATAGATATAAGGTTAAAAAATTGTATGCCTTTGGGTCAATGCCGATAATTATTTTGATTTTCATGATGCGTTACGTTCGCTATTTGGATAAGTGATTAAATTGCATAGGAGAATGTGAGGATTTGAGAGCAATTTTGCGATTAGTGAAAAATATATGTAAAAAAGATTGTATTTGTAATGCATTTTGCAGTATATTTGCAGCCTAAATTTATATATCTATGTCACAAGCTACCATATCAATCAGAGTGGATCAGACTCTTAAAAAAAATTTTGACTCGTTATGTGAGGCTTTCGGTCTAAGTGCGACCGCAGCTTTCAATATTTTTATGAAAGCTGTAGTCCGGGAAAAGCGGATACCTTTTGAGATACGTGCCGATAATTTTGATCCAGTGCGTAAAAAAGCAATGGATGCCTTTGAGGCTATGAAGCAATCTTTAGCCGACGAAAATGTGGTAGAGTGGAGTTTAGAAGAAATCAATGATGAGATAAAGGCAGTCCGTGATGAGAGGAGAAAAAAGAATCTACGCAGTCATTGATACCAATGTCTTAGTTTCTTCTTTGTTTTCAAAAGGCTTTTCTAATCCTTCAACGGTGATAAACTCTGTTATCAGTGGGACAATTACGCCATTGTATAACGATGAAATAATTGAAGAATACAGAGATGTCCTTTCTCGAAGAAAATTTAATTTCAATCCAAAACATATAGAAAATCTGATTTCAGTATTTACTGAGTTTGGAGTCAACGTTGTTAGAGAAAATTCCTTTAATGAAGATTTTCCTGACAGTGATGATATAGTTTTCTATGAGGTGGCAATGAGTGTGGACGACTCTTATTTAGTTACAGGGAATATAAAGCATTTTCCGCGAAAATCGTTTGTCGTGACGCCTGCTCAAATGGTAGAGATGCTACGAGAGAAAGGATTGTTAGATATATAGGCCGTCTTAATTAGGTTATTTCTTCTTGGTGAGTTTTTGGGTGAGGTAGTGGCGCAGGGGTTGGTCATAATATTTAAGGAATAGCCATGCGAGGATGATGACTGTCACAACGATTGTCAGTGCAACGGGCCAAACCTGGTCTACGCCGTAGCCGTTTTTCCACGCCCACGCGTACATAAGATACATGAAAGGATAGTGGATAATGTAGACGGGGTAGGAGATGGCGCCTAAAAATTCGCATGTACGGGCGGAGTGGGGGTCTGTAGTGCGCCCTGAAGCGCCGAGGTAGACGATGGTCGGGAAAAGAATTATGGTGCAGAATAGGTCGTAAAATGCATTGGCGAGCATAGGCTTTTCGGGACCACCTATATATGGCACGGCTAAAAATACGATGATGAGTGCTGAACATATCCAGAATGCGCCACGGATCTTCACGGGTTTGAAGTCACGCGAGAGCAAAAGGCCTATTGAAAATGAGAATGTCATGCGGACGAGTCCCATCCAGAAACCGCCGTTGGCTGCCGTCCACCCTACACCCAAGTGATAGTCCCCAGAACCATTGCAGATGGCGACTGCTGCGAGAGTTAAGCCTGAGGCGAAGACGAATATTCGCAGCCAGCGTGTCGAAAGACGGTGGAGGAAGATAGCATAGAAAATACTGCCGATATATTCGAAGAACAGAGACCACGACGGACCGTTGAGAGGAAACAATTCGCCGTTGCCGCGAACTTCAGGTGCGGTGCCGGGTAGGGCAGGGAGCAAGAATAAGCCAAGTATGAGCGAGAGGATGACGGCTGAGGTGGTGACCGCTGTGCCATCCCACTTCTCGCATCCTTGGATTATGAACGATATAACGCCTAACAACACACCGATTACGACCATCGGCTGCAATCTTATAACGCGGCGGAGCAAAAATCCCCCTTCGGTCATGCCGCGTTTCCAACGGCCATCGTAAGCATAGCCGATAACGAAGCCTGATAGGACAAAGAAGAAATCAACGGCGAGATAGCCGTGGTTAATCCACTGGTCGCGTGGAGTTGTTGCGAAACATTCGCCCACATGATAAAATATAACCATGAGCGCGGCGACTCCTCGGAGTCCGTCGAGAAGTTCGTAACGAGGTTTGGTCTTAAGAGATGCGTCAGTTGCCATAATGATTGGAAATTTCTGCAAAGTTACCAAACTCTGACGTCACAAAAGTTGTCCTATATCAATTAATGGCTCATAAATCTCGATACTATTAATCACATGTAATCAGGAGAATCATAAAATTTTTGTAACTTTGGCGTTGGAATGGTTATATCCATTCCACTACATTTTAGAAAAATAAGAAGCGTTATGCTTGTCTTGTAAACTGAAAATCTGGTAAATTGAACGTGATACAAGAGAGGGCATAGTGGTTCTCACGTGTATAGCGTGGGCTGCTATTACCATTTCAGTATCACAGGCTTACCAGAGCCTTCAGTTTAGACGTGGCATAGTTGCTCACGTATTTTATAGCTAT
>CAMWQZ010000110.1 GCA_947176515.1 uncultured Bacteroidales bacterium
AGCGGCGAGTTGTGGACCGATACCGGCAACATAAGATAGTAACTGACGTGAGGCATCGACAAACGCACCAAAGGCAGTTATGTTGTTGACCACACCTTCCAGAATCATGCCCTCTTTTACGTCCTCGAGTTCTTTTACGTTGGGGTCGAAGGCAGCAGATACAGCCTCGGTGCGAGGATCGTGACCAGGCTTAAGCAATTCAGAAATTATATCTGTCAATGTAGCAGACCCGACGGTATCGGTTTCATACTTTTTCAAATCTATTGATTTGAGCAGTTCTTCCGAGCCTATCATAGTCTCAACATCAACGCCAAGGTCACGAGCCATCTTCATGACAATGTGATAACTCTCAGGGTGAACCCCAGTATTGTCAAGCTTCGACCGACCGTCAGGAATACGCATGAAGCCGGCAGCCTGGGCAAACGCTTTTGCACCCATGCGCGGAACATTCATCAACTCTGATTTCTGAGTGAAATCTCCGTTGGCTGCTCGGTAAGTGACAATGTTAGCGGCGAGTTGTGGACCGATACCGGCAACATAAGATAGTAACTGACGTGAGGCAGTGTTGATATTCACTCCTACGTTGTTAACACAACTTGTGACTGTGAAGTCGAGTGAGTCGTGAAGAGCAGACTGATTGACATCATGCTGGTACTGCCCTACTCCGATTGACTTGGGATCAATCTTTACGAGTTCGGCGAGAGGGTCAATAAGACGACGACCTATTGAAACCGCGCCGCGCACCGTAACGTCATGGTCCGGGAACTCTTCACGAGCGATGTCGGAGGCTGAATATACCGAAGCTCCGTTCTCATTAACTATATATATTTCAACGGGGCGCGGAAAGGCTATGGCACGTAAGACATTTTCTGTGTCACGGCTGGCAGTGCCGTTGCCAAGCGCAATAGCGTCTATCGAGTAGGTAGAAACAAGACGCTGGAGTGTTCGAGTTGTGCCAAGGACATCGCTCTGGGGAGGCGTAGGATAAATTACGCCGTGATAGAGGAGGTTGCCTTGTGGGTCAAGACAGACAATCTTACAGCCTGTGCGATAGCCAGGGTCAACTGCAAGCACTGTCTTATGATGGAGCGGAGGTGCAAGCAATAATTGACGAGCATTATCTGAGAACATCGCAATAGCTTCACGGTCTGCGCGTTCCTTCACCTCAGCGGCTAACTCTGTTTCAACCGAAGGACGGATAAGACGTTTATATGAATCGGATACAGCATTAGAAACTATTTCAGCAACCGGTCGACTCATTTTTGGTTTGACATATTGTCGAGAAATAGACTCGACTATTTCATCGTCTGGAGCATCGAGCGACACTTTCAAAAGACCCTCGCGTTCAGCACGACGAATGGCAAGATAACTATGAGAGGGTATGCGCGAGAGGCGCGAATTAAAATCAAAGTAACTCCGATAGTTGCGCGCCTCGGCCTCTTTGCCTTTCGCAACCTTTGCCCGAAGTTCGGCACTACGACGCATGCGTGAACGCACGATGTCGCGAGTGCGCGGATGTTCGCTTACCCACTCGGCAATGATGTCAGACGCTCCGGCTATTGCTGCGTCAGCATCAGGAACTTGGTCATTTACATAACGGGCGGCAATATGGCTAACGTCAGAAGCATTGCCTGACATAATGATTTTTGCCAAGGGCTCGAGACCACGCTCGCGCGCCATAGTTGCGCGAGTGCGACGCTTTGGTTTGTAAGGAAGATATAAATCTTCGAGAGCTACGGCATCTGCTTCAGCTATTCGGGAAGCAAGCTCGTCAGTCATGGCACCAGCAGCGGTTATGACCTCGGAGATATACTCTTTACGTTTTTCGAGTTCACGGAAATTCTCTGCCAAAGTCTGGATGTCACGAATCTGGAGTTCGTTGAGGCTACCAGTGCGCTCCTTGCGGTAGCGGCTAATGAATGGAATCGTTGCGCCATCGTCGAGTAGCGCCAAAGTTGCTTCGACCCGATCTCGGTCGAGCTGAAGTTGTGAGGCAATAGCGTTGTAAATATCGGTCACTTGCGTCGTAAGGTTATCAAAGTAATTTCTGGAGTCGCTCCAATACGCGCCGGCACACCGACTTCGCCTATGCCGATGTTGACATACAGCTGATGACCATCTTCGTCAGCATACAAACCGCCCCATGTCGGATAGCGCCAAGCAGCCGGAGATAGACCGAAAGCGCTAATCTGCATAGCATGAGTGTGGCCAGAAAGCGTTAGAGCAATATTCTTATCCGGAGAGTCTTTTATATCATCATTCCAGTGCGCCGGATTATGAGATAATAGAATCTTGACAACTTCATCATCAAGAGCAGGATATGCTATGTCAAGATCACCATAAGTATTGAATGGCGGATCACCAACATTCTCTACGCCAACTACAGCGATTGAATCTCCCTGACGGTAAACAAAATCAGACTCGTTATTAAGCATGTGCCATCCCATCTGTTTCTGATAATTGATGAGGTCAGACATATTTTTTTGTTTGGCTTCAGGTGAGGGCCATGTGTAATAATCGCCGTAGTCATGATTACCAAGAATCGAATAAACACCGTCACGAGCTTGAAGTCGCGACAATGGTTTGATGAACGGCACAAGTTCAGTCGTCTTGCGATTAACGATGTCGCCGGTGAATGTAATTACGTCAGCATCAAGACTGTTGACACATTCAACCACCTTGGCAACATAAGATGTATCAGCGCCATATGTGCCAACGTGCATATCAGATATCTGAGCTATAGTATAGCCATCAAAAGATTCTGGCAAATCGGGGATAATGATTTCTACTTCTCTTACATCAATATTATAACGATTGATTAATGCACCCCACCACATGGCAACAAAAATCAACACTGCCAATACGCCGCCACAGGCTGAAAGCCAATTAAGACGCTTATGTCTGAACAACTTAGGAATGGCTGATATGAAATCGAATATGCAGAATATATATTTGGGGACATAGACCGAGAAGTAGGCATAGAGCGACCACATTAAAAATTCAAGGCCAGCATCGCCTCCCTTCTTTTTGGGGATACAGATTACTACTAAAAGGCAAATATTTAGAATTATAGCCGAATAAGCTTGTAGCTTAGCCCACAGAGGATTTTTACAAGAACGTTTGATGCGACGCCACAGATAAAAATCTATAGCAACATCAATAATCAAGAGGATGAGAGTGGCAAGAAGAGGAAGACGCATTGTTGAACGGACTTATCGTTAAATCAATTAGATACGTTCGCACTCAGATGCGGCGAGCTGATTGGTAAGAGGATTTGCATACATCGAAAGCATCATCTTACGCATATAGGCACGTTCGTCAGGCGTTACATCGTCAACTTCGACACGGTCGAGCTGACGGTCGATATAGTCGTTAAACTGCTTCAAATCTTCGTCGGTATACTCTCCGGCAAAACGATCAGTCTCGTTAATCTCATCGTAAGCAATATAATTGCAAGGATATATACGATAACCGCAATGGATTGCACGGTCGATAAGGTTGCACGTGCGACGGATAATCTCAGTGCGGTCAGTTGACTCGATTAATGATAACTCATCGTTAATACACTTACAGATGCGGAAGTGAACACGACCTTTGTTGCTCAACAAGCCAGTTTCCATGCTGAAAAGATCATCACGCTTCGACTTTTTGAATTGTGGGTCACGGCGTTTGAGCAAAAATTCGCGCGCTTTCAAGTAGTCATTTGGGTCAAACTCATAACTGATTGACACAGGCATGAGATTGACACCCAGTATGCGCTCTTTAACATCCGCACCGTCTCCGGCAAGCGCCAACATTTTAATCAAACTCTCCTGAGTCAAGTCATTAGAATCTTTTGCACGGCCTTCGCGCTGAGCAATCCAAACTGACTCCTTTAGGACTGAAATAGTGAAGTGAATATATGCCGAAAGTTGTTTAGCGGCCTCAAGAGCCTGCACCACTTTAGCATCACGCTTAACGATAAAGCTTCGATTAACCTTTACAAGGTCAGTAATCCACTCATAAATAAGCAGATTATTGCCTATTGCAACCTGAGTGACAGGCTTGCCTGAGCGAATAAAACAGAGGTTAAGGAACGAAGGGTCAAGAACGATGTCGCGGTGATTACTAATATATGTATAGCTTACGCCTGGCTGGCAATTATCCTCACCGTCCATCGAGACACCTCGCGTGGTGGAAGATGCGAGCATTTCAAGGAAATGCCCCATAACCTGGGTCTGAAATTCATTTTGATCTCTTACCTGAAGGAGACTTTTGACAAATTCGGGATAATCGACATCGGGCATAACGTAACGAACAGCGTGTTCGAAACCCGGGTCTTTGACAAGTCGACTGAGAGCCTCTACAAATTGCTCACCACGATAGGGAGCCATTTCGTCGAACTCAGCAGGGATTTTTATATCGTTTGATGATGACATCTCGTTGTAAACTTAATTCTGATTATGGAGCCTCAAATTTAATACATTTTTTTCAGATAGCCACAAGCTGGGATGGAAATTAAGAATTATAAATGAAGAATTAAGGATTATTAGAGTGAGCGTTTGTCTGAGAGTAATTACGCCAACGTTCAATTAATGCGGTCATATCGTCAGGAATTTCTGCAGAAAAGAACATTTCTTCACCTGTCCGCGGATGGACGAATCCGAGAGTACGAGCATGAAGGGCCTGTCGGGGGCAAGTTTTGAAGCAATTGTCAATAAAAGCCTTGTATTTAGCTGACTGCACCCCTCGCAACACCTGATCACCACCATAGCGCGCATCGTTAAACAAAGGGTGACCGATATGACGCATATGGACGCGAATCTGGTGAGTGCGACCAGTTTCGAGAACGCATCTCACAAGGGAAGCATGGCCAAAAGATTCGAGAACTTCGTAATGGGTGACAGCGTGTTTGCCCATATCACCGTCAGGAAAGACCGCCATCTGGAGTCGATCGCGCAACGAACGTCCTATGTTTCCTTCGATTCTGCCGGACCGCGGCTCAGGAACACCCCAAACTACCGCATTATATTCGCGTTTTGTAGTCTTATTGAAAAACTGCTTGCCGAGGTGGGTTTTAGCATCGGGAGTCTTCGCGACAACAAGCAGACCAGAGGTGTCCTTGTCTATGCGATGGACGAGTCCCATACGAGGGTCGTTGACATCATAATCGGGATTATCCTTAAAATGCCAGGCGAGAGCATTGACAAGAGTGCCATCATAATTGCCATGACCGGGATGCACTACAAGTCCGGCAGGCTTATTGACAACAAGAAGGTCAGCATCCTCATAAACAATATCAAGAGGGATATCCTGAGCAATTATCTCACACTCATAACGCGGACGGTCCATAACGACCTGAACAACGTCGAGTGGCTTCACACGATAATTGCTTTTTACCGGCTTGCCGTTGACGAGAATACAACCTGCTTCGGCGGCTTGCTGCACCCTGTTTCTTGAGGATTTCTCGAGACGCGCAACCAAAAATTTGTCGACACGGAGCAACGCCTGCCCCTTATCGGCGACAAAGCGAAAGTGCTCATACATGCC
>CAMWQZ010000111.1 GCA_947176515.1 uncultured Bacteroidales bacterium
CTGAGATATGATGCGTAGCGCGAAGCTGCAATTTCTGCATCTTCGACCGCTCGGATAACCGCACATCCCGGCTCGCACGTATGAGTGCAGTTGTTAAAACGACATTCGCTCGATTTCTCAAAAATTTCCGGGAAATAATGAGCTACTTCATTTCGTTCAAAATCCACAGTTCCAAATCCCCTCACCCCAGGGGTATCGATTATGCTGCCACCATCCGGCAGATGAAACATCTCTGAAAACGTAGTGGTGTGCATACCTGTGCCGTGCGCAGCCGATATCTCTGCCGTTTTTAGGTCGAGCCCGGGGAGCAAATCATTAATCAACGACGACTTTCCAACTCCTGAGTTCCCAGAGAATAATGTAACCTTACCATTTAGCTCTTCGCGCAGACTTTCTATCCCGTCGCCGGTTTTAGCCGATAGACTCAACACCTTATATCCTATCGACTTATATAGATAACTAACGGCTTCGAGCAGTTCCCTGTCTTCATTGCCAGTTAGAAGGTCAATCTTATTAATCGCAATTAACGCCGGGACTGCATATGCCTCAGCCGTAGCAAGAAAACGGTCTATAAAAGTTGTCGATGTAGGAGGGTCTACCAGAGTAACGACCAACAGAGCTTGGTCGATATTTGCAGCAATTATGTGCGACTCCTTCGACAGATTACTGGCTTTACGGATTATATAGTTTTTTCTTGGACTAATAGCAGTGATAAACGCTACACCGTCTGGACCCTGCTCCCCGATTGTCACATGGTCGCCTACGGCTACCGGATTTGTTGTCCTGATGCCTTTGATTCTGAAATTCCCTTTTATTTTACAATTGATTTCCACTCCGCCATCTGTTTCAACGACATAGTGTGACCCGGTATTTCTTATGACTGTTCCGTCCATATATCTATCAGCTTAAATTCTTCGTAAAATTAATATAATCTTGCTAAACTCACATCAAAAAATTCCTTTTTTACGCAATTACTTCTATCTCTCACACAACAAACACGTTAAAAAATTTGTTTATTAATAAAAGTGATAAAAATAAATAATGTATAAACTGACGACAAATAGTTATATCCAAATTAAAACAATATGAATATCGAAACAATTGGCACCAGCGCTGGTAGCGTATGGACCGCTCTTAACGAAGCTGATGCTCTTGGAGTTAAGCAGCTTAAAAAAATTACTAAACTGAAAGACAAAGAGATTTTTGCAGCCATCGGTTGGCTTGCTCGCGAAGGCAAAATCAACATCAACGTTGACCCGGCCGACGAAAAAGACTACATCATATCCTCACCCCCAATTGCTAATTACTAATTGCTAATTACTAATTAAGAAAAAAGACCGCCAGTAAGAAAAAAGACCGCCAGTGGCGGTCTTTTTTCGTGGGATATGTAGGAATATTATTCTGCGACAACTTCGAAAGGAACTTCAACCGACACTTCCTTGTGGAGGTTGATAGTGGCGTTGTATTTGCCAACTTCCTTAACTGCGTCTTTGATGACAATCTGGCGACGGTCAACATTGTGGCCGAGTTTTTCGAGAGCTTCAGCAATCTGGATAGCGTTAACTGATCCGTAGATTGTGCCTGTTGCACTGGTCTTTGCGCCAATTGTGAGTGATACACCTTCGAGAGCTGCTGCGGCTGCTTCTGCGTCCGCTTTGATTTTTGCAAGCTTGTGAGCGCGCTGACGCTGGTCTTCTGCGAGCACTTTAAGAGCTGAAGGTGTTGCGATAACTGCCTTGCCCTGGGGGATAAGGTAGTTGCGGCCGTAACCGTTCTTAACTTCTACGACGTCGTCCTTGTATCCGAGGCCCTGAACGTCTTCTTTAAGTATAATCTGCATAGTTAGTTCCTTAGCTTTAAAGTTATTTCATAAGGTCAGCTACGTAGGGCAGCAATGCGAGGTGACGTGCACGCTTTACGGCTTGTGCCACACGACGCTGGAATTTCAAAGAAGTACCTGTGATACGACGGGGAAGAATTTTGCCCTGCTCGTTGAGGAATTTCTTCAAGAATTCGGGATCTTTGTAATCTACATATTTGATACCGCTGCGTTTGAAACGGCAGTATTTTTTCTTCTTAACGTCAACCGACATCGGGGTGAGATAGCGGATTTCTGATTGTGCCTGTGCCATGATTTAGTCCTCCTTTACTTCTTTAGGTGCGTTGTCTTTGTTGGCTTTAAGGCTGCGACGCTTTGCAGCGTATTCTGCAGCATACTTGTCGAGACGGAAAGTGAGGAAACGGATCACACGTTCGTCGCGGCGATAAGCGGTTTCGAGTTTCTTTACAATTGTGGGTTCGCCATCAAATTCTACCAGGCAGTAAAAGCCGGTCGATTTCTTTTGGATGGGATATGCGAGTTTACGCAGGCCCCACTCTTCTGTGTTCACGATAGTTGCTCCGTTGTCTGTGAGCACCTTGCTGAACTTTTCTACCGCTTCCTTCATCTGAGCGTCAGACAAAACGGGAGTTAAAATGAAAACGGTTTCGTACTTCATTGGGTTAAACGTTTGATTATTAATTTATAATGTTATGATTTATCAAATCGACTGCAAAGTTACGCATTTTCCACCGTAACTCCAAATATCTCAGACACTAAAATTCTTAAAACTAAAAATTCTCAAAATATTACTAAAATAAGCCGTTAAGCCATTAATATTCCGATTTATCGCTTAACTTTGCACTATGTTGGTCTAAATCTAAACCACCCTAACTAACATCCATTCATGAAAATCTTGTGCCGATTTATCACATTTCTACTCCTCCTATCATTCGTCCAGCCTGTCAATGCCCAGGTTTGGAGCGCCACAGTCTCATCAACTAAGAGTAAAGGCGATTCCGATAAAAAGAAGAAAGAGAAATCTTATTTCCGCACGTCTTTAAAAGACGCTACATTCAAACGTGACGTCGACCATGCCTTCATCATCCCTTACGACAAAGACGGCAATCCCCTTGACACAATAAAAGCCCAAGGCTATAAATGGAATGGTTCTGAGGTTATACCTAACTCTGCCGTATCGGTGCCTGTCGAACAAGGCGACACTATAGTAATATTCGACGCAGGAGCGCCAGGCTTCAGCACAGAGACAATCACCTGGACATTTCAACCCTTCGGCAAACGTGAGCTCTCTCGCTCTATGCCCCCCATTTATCTTTCTAAAGTCCGCGAACTTAAAGAAGTCACCGTCACCTCATCTAAAGTAAAGTTCTATAACAAAGGCGACACCATCGTCTACGATGCCGATGCCTTTCAGCTCGCCGAAGGCTCGATGCTCGATGCCTTAATCTCTCAGTTACCGGGAGCCAAGATTGATGAAAACGGACGCATAACCGTCAACGGCGAGTTTGTCGAGTCACTTCTTCTCAATGGCAAGGACTTCTTTAACGACGACCATTCGCTGATGCTCGAAAACATCCCTGCCTACACCGTCAAATCAGTCGAGGTTTACAAAGGCCATACCAAGGAAGAAAAATTTAATCTTGACCAGTCTGAGCCGCGTCACCTCACAATGGATGTCAAGCTCAAAAAAGAGTATAGCAACGGATGGTTGCTCAACTTTCAAGGCGGCTACGGCACCTCTGACCGCTATCTTGCGCGACTGTTCGCTTCGTGGTTTTCTCCTACCACATCCGTAATCGTCACCGGTGCGACCAACAACCTTAACGACATACGCACACCCGGCAGAGATGACAGCTGGACTCCTGAGAGCATGCCGTCAGGCACTCAGTCTCATCGCGAAGCAGGCATAAAATATCATTACGAGTCTGTCGACGAAAAAGTTACCGCCCAAGGCTCTGTCGACGTTACAGGCAACTCAACTGATTACTCAAACACAACATCTGCCACTCGATTTCTAAACAATACTGACAGCTATGAACGTAGCTTCAGAAATTCAAAGTCGTCTCGCTTCTCCGTAAGCACCAACCATTGGACATCTTATATTACGCCTAAACAGCATCGGCTTTCTATATCTTTAGGCGGCGATTACTCAAGGAGTGATAACAATGATAACTCCCTCTCCGCCACATTCAACAAGGACTACTCCGATATTAGCTACCAGACACTCGACGCCATTTACGCCAACGGCTCGCTTGAAGAGCTCGGCGCCATCGTCAACCGCTCTAAAAACCGCACCGAGGGTTCTCTCCGCTCAGGCAGCTTCCGTGTGTCGCCTACCGCCTCTCTTAAACTTCCCGGCTCTAATGACCGTCTTAACTTCTCTGTTGGCTTTAATTATGTGACCTCCAAACGTCACGCCTGGAACGATTACATAATCAACTTCGGCAGTGACCCGACTCCGGCCGAGCGCCGCTTGCAGTACACCGATGAGTCACCAAACTACAGCAAAGAGATTAACGCACAGTTAGGTTACCAGCGTCCGATGCGCAACGCATTTTTCAACATAAACTACAAATACACCTTTACTGATCGCGCCAAAGACTCATATATGTATGCCCTTGACCGTCTTGGAGATAGGGGGATTTTCGGTGTTCTCCCTGAAAATTATGTCTCTACACTCGACCCGGCAAACTCATACACTTCTGCAACCCGATCAAGCACTCATTGGGTACAACTCATGTACCAATGGTATAAGACTCGCGATAACGACATGTTCCTTTTCAACATTATGCCTGCCGCCGGCGTTGACCACCATCACCTTGACTATTGGCGAGAGAATCGCTCTTATCTCGTGAAGAGGACGTCCCTCATCATACCTCGCACTTACACAACTTTATGGTTTGACTATCGCTTCGGCAAGCCAAAAGACGAACAAGGACGCAGCTACCGCAATGAACTCTCTTATCGCTTCAATATTGATACCGATGAACCCGAGCTCCTTCACCTTGTTGACGTCATTAATGACTCCGACCCCCTCAACATTCAGGAAGGAAACCCTCACCTTAAGAATTCTTTACGGCAATCCCATAACGTGTCTTGGACTTACAGGCCTTTTGGTAAATCAATTTACAACACTTTGGGGCTGGAATTTAGCACTGATGCTAACGCTCTCGTGCGAGGCTACGTCTATGACACCGCCACCGGCATCCGCCGCTTCCGCACCTATAACGTCAGCGGTAATCATAGCTTCAACGCCTATAATAGTTTCAATTATAACTTCGGATCTAAACAGCAATTTAGTTTGGGCTCAGGCACCAAGTGGTCTCTCGACAACAACACCGATATGGTCGGTACCAACACTAACATCCCCGAGAAAGTCCAAGTCAGCAACCAATCTATCAATCAACATCTCGGCTTTTTTTACCATATTGGCAAACAGGAAATTCAATTTAATGGCAGCCTTACTCATCGCCACACTTCATCTGAGCGTCTGACTTCCGGACTATCAATGCCCAGCATTATAAATTTGGAGTCAGCGGCATTTTCGAACTACCGGCCGGATTTGGCATATCGACAGACTTCAATATTTATAAACGCGTGGGCTACGGAGTCAAAGAACTCGACACAACCGACGCTGTCTGGAACATGCGACTCTCTTACACTC
>CAMWQZ010000112.1 GCA_947176515.1 uncultured Bacteroidales bacterium
CAACTGGGTGTAAGAGGTTTGACACCTCAGGTATTAATGATAATGGTGAGTGGGTAAGCATATATGATGCACCGATAAGCTGCAATTATATTTTATACAATGATAGCGTATATGGGATTTGTTTTGAAGACATAGATTCAATAAACTGGGATACGTTTTGGAATGATTCTAACTTTTATCCCATAGACTTTATTGATGTTAAAACGCTTTTTATAAACATAAATGACAATCAGTGTAATTATGCAAAAGACGCTAAATATGTATATTGTCCGACTTGCTACTGGTGTCATGACGCTGAAGTCGCGCTTCCTTTTTCTCAAACCTTCCATGGGAACATTATAATTCCAGGTGCTGATCCAAAGACATTTAAATACTTGGGGGACGGGTATGCTGTCGACAAGAACGGCATGTACTCTTGTGGAGAAAAAATAGTATGGGATGATAGCATCGTCGCCCATTACAACAATCACCCCTCTCCAAACACCAACTAAAATCGTAATAGGAAAATTGGCAACATCCTTTTTACTCTGTTGCTGTTGATATTACAGGATTTTTATGTAACTTTGCCGCTCTAAATCGATACAACACATTAATTAGTAACATTTTTCTCATGAATCATTTTATCAAGTCTTTTGGCGTCGCAGCGGCAATAAGCTGCTCGTTGATGGCATCGGCAGATGTGTTTCCTGACGGTACGACCATCTATGGTTACAAAACCTCAAGCGGAAATGCCTACTTCTATGAACTGACTCAAACCGAACCCATACAAAAATGGGTCGATCCCGGCTACAAATCATCATGGTACGTTAGGCTAAAATCCGGTTGGCTTAACGATGGTAATTTTGCTGGTTACCGCGTTGACAATTACGGGACAAAGGTATATGACTTATTTTATGTAGAAATCGACTGGGAGACTGGCGAACTCATCCAGTCAAAGTCTCTGGCGACTAAAAACGGCTTTCTCTTATATGCCACCCTCAATCCTGCCACTTCGACAATCTATGGTTACGGCTATAATTCTGACCAGCAGCTTGCATTCATGTCAGCTTCAGTCGACGATCCCGGCACATTCACCACTATCAAGGAAATCGATGAATCTGAATTATGCTATGGTATCGCTTGGAACGCCACAGAGTCTGTTCTCGCCGGTATGCACGCCGACGGCACACTCGTGACTATTGGCGTAGACGGCAGCCAGACTGAGATTCTGAAAACCAACTTCGACACTTCGAGCAATGGCGTAGACTCATATAGCCGCTCTCAGCCACTGGTTTGGAGCCAGGCCGAAAAAGTGTACTACTGGAACGCAGAAGCAAAAAGCCTCGAAGAAAATTATCTGTGGAGAATCGACCCGGAAAATAAATCAATCTCTCAAGTGGCCGACTACGTAGGCGGAATGTTCGAATTCCTTATGCCTGGAGAGTTTGCTTCGATGGACGCTCCCGAAATTCCCCAACTCGTAGCCGCTAATTTCGCCGACGGCGCTAACGAAGGTTCTGTCATCCTGAAAATGCCAACCAAAGCTAACAACGGCTCTGACCTTACAGGCTCGCTAACATGGAAAGCAGCAGTCGACGGCACACAGACCGCTACCGGCGAAGCCGAACCAGGCGCAGAAGTCACCGTGAGCTTCACTGACCTTCCAACTGGCCTCCATGCATTCACTTTCACCGTCAGCTCAGGCGACGAGGAGAGCGCAGCACTGCAGTTCTCACGTTTTATCGGCATTGACATTCCCTCAGCGCCCCAAAACGTCGAACTCACATTGTCAACACTGACATGGGACGCAGTAACCACCGGCGTTAACGGCGGTTATATCAGCCCCAACCTCGAATATGAAATCTATCTTAACGGAGAAAAAGCTGGCTCAACAACTGACACCTCCTACGATGTCAACCTTCCCACAACCGGCCCGTTGTACAGCGTGAGCGCATCGATTTATGCGGTCTGCGGCGAATTGCGTTCGGCTGCCGGAGTCTCTAATCCCGTCACTGCCGGAGCGGCATTTGTCGTGCCTGTCGAACTTGCTCCCACCCCTGAAGAAGCAGCCCTGTTCAGCACCATCGACGGCTACGACGATGGCAACACTTGGACATTTAATGAAAGCACCGGCCAGTTCCAGTCAGGCTTTAACGCAAATCAACAGATGAACGAATGGCTCGTCCTGCCTCCTGTCGAACTCATTGCCGGCGAACACTACACCTTCTCTTTCCAGACAACTCGTCAGCGCAACTTCTTTAAAGATGAGTATCTCGAAGTCGGCTTTGGCAAAGAAGCAACCGCCGAGTCACTCTCGTCTGATATAATTGTTCCGGAATTTAATGTTCCCTACTCACCTTATGATTTTGAGACTATCACCGCTGAAATCGAAGTAGCTGAGAGCGGTATTTACCGCATCGGCATCCACTCAATCAGCGCAGCCGATATGGGTAACGTATTCGTTAAGAATTTCTCAGTCGTAAGCTCTGGCATCGACCCGACCTCTCCAGCCGACGTCACCAACCTCACAGCTATCGCTGCTGATGGCGGCGAACTCAAGGCTACAGTGACATTCAACATGCCTACCGAAACCATCAGCGGCGACCCTCTCGATGAGAATATCACTCTGACAGCGACAATCGCATGTGAGTCAACCGTGACAATAGAGGGCAAGCCCGGCGAAGAAGTTTCAGCTACTGTCGCTACACTCCAAGGCGACAACACCATCACCATCACAGTTGCTGCCGGCGAATCCGTAGGCAATAAGACCTCCATCGAAGTTTTCACCGGTGAAGCTATCCCCGGCAAGGTGACTGACCTCACCGTTGCACAGTCTGCTGACTTCATGAGCCTCACTCTCAACTGGAATGCACCGACCGAAGGCTTTGATGGCGGATTTATCAACCCTGCCAACCTCACCTACACCGTCCGCATCCTCAAACAGACCGTGATGGGCGACCTTTGGGACGACCTCGCCACTGGTCTGACCGAGACAAGCTACGTATTCACCACCGATAACACCAAACTCGACTACTACTCATTTGCCGTGGTTGCCGTAGGTCCTTCTGGCTCGTCACCCGAAGTCGCTGAAAATGGCGGTGTGCTCGGTGTCCCCTACTCCCTGCCGATGTCTGACGACTTCTCATCTTCAAACCTCTATGCTTACGAGCCTTGGGTAACCTACATGCCCACCGCCGACTATGAGACTCGCTGGGGTGTGCTGCCGCTCGAAAGCGTGCCTGGCATCTATGACGAGTCACTCGGTCTCGCCCTCTGCGGCATGGGAATGCATAACGGCTGTCTCGGCATGGCTGGCTTCCCCGTGTTCTCTACCTCAGGCTGCAACTCAGCAATCATCTCTGTCAAAATGTGGACCGGCGAGAATGCCGCTACCAACATGTTTATCTCTGGCGAGGCTTACGGCATGACCGAGCCTGTCATTGTTGGCAAAATCGTCCCTGAAGGCGAAGAAGAATGGCAGACATTCCAATTCTACCTCCCCGAAGAGTTGATTAACCAAGACTGGGTTAAACTCTATCTTAACGCAGAGTTCCCCGACGGTTATTTACAGTGGGTTGTAATGGATGAATATGTAATAACCTACACATCTGGCATCGCCGACAGCGCCGACAGCGCCGACAGCGCCGTAAGCGTGTCGACCGCTGACAGTAGCCTGATTGTCGAGAGCGCTGAGCCTGCAGCAGTGTCTGTATTCAACACCAGCGGTTCAATGGTGGCAGAATCTCCCATGGCCCAAAGCCACAAAATTTCTCTCGCCAAGGGCATCTATCTGGTTCGCGTCGGGGCTGCGACCTATAAGGTAGCCATCAATTAATCCTACCCGAAATAATGACCCAGAGGCCGCGCTGATTTACCAACGCGGCCTCTTTTATTCTATTTTATCATAAGCTGTCGAACCAAGAGCCGTTTAATTTGGTTGTATAAAATACAATAACATTCATCATATCATCATCATTATGGACAACTTCACTTTCTATACCCCCACTCTTTATGAATTTGGCCGTGGAGCCGAAGAAAAAACCGGTATGCTGACCTTCCTTATGGGCGCAAAAAAGGTTATGATAGTCTATGGCAAAAAATATGTCAAGGCCAACGGCTTGCTCGACCGCATCGAAATGTCACTTACCACCATAGGCATCGAATTTGTCGAGTTTGGAGGCATCGAAGCCAATCCTACCGACGACAAGGTCTACGAGGCTATCCGCATAGCTCGAGAAAAACATGTCGACGGCTTGCTCGCCATCGGCGGAGGCTCTGTCATCGACACCGCAAAGGCCGTGGCAGCCGGAGTGCCATATGAAGGTGATTTCTGGGACTTCTTTATTGGACGCCAGGTTGTGAAAAACGCTCTCCCCGTCGGAGTCGTGCTCACCATCCCCGTCGCCGGATCAGAAGGCTCAGGCAACGCAGTGATTACCAAGCGTGAGACCCTGCAGAAGCTCAGTCTGCGCACTGACAGCATACTCCGTCCGCGCTTTGCCATAATCGACCCCGAACTGACATTCACCCTCAGCGCCTATCAGACAGCCTGTGGCGTTGTCGACATGATGTCTCACATCATGGAGCGCTATTTCTCGCCGACAAGCCGCGTCGAGGTCACTGACCGCCTCGCCGAAGGTCTGCTGATGTCACTCATCAACGAAGCACCCAAGGCTCTCGCCGACCCGACCGACTATCAGGCTCGCGCCAATATCGAATGGGCCGGGACTCTCGCCCATAACGGCCTCGTAGGCTGCGGCCGCCGCGAAGATTGGGCGTCACACTTTATGGAACACGAAATCAGCGCCGTCTATGGCGTGACCCACGGCGCCGGTCTCGCCGTCGTAATTCCTGCGTGGATGGCATTTATGGCTCATCACAAGCCCTCAAAAGTTGCTCAGTTAGGGCGCCGCGTGTTTGGTGTCGAGGCTACTGACGACCGCACCGCTGCAATCGAAGCCGTAGCTTCGATACGCGCATTCTTCAGCGCAGTGCTGCGTATGCCGCTGACATTCAAAGCCCTCGGCATTCCCGAACCCGATATCGACCTTCTTGTGAAGAAACTCCACGAAGACAAGGGCGACACCATCGGCGGATATTATAAACTGAATGAAAAAGACACTCGCCAGATCTACGAGCTTATGCTCGGCGACCCCGAGTGAGCCATCCCCGACAGTATGCGGTGACCCAAACGACAATATAGACATTTGCGCGGCTCGCAATAGTTTCTGCGCAACTGGATTAGTGCCTGCGACGTGAAAGCGTCGCAGCTTTTTATTCCGGCCTCTGCAAACATTTTCACTATCGTATTGCTCTCCGCTTTAAGACCATGAAGCAGCTCGATAGCGATTTCCATACGGCGCCCGTCGTCAAAAGCCATGCCATAGGCATAGAGCATCGGCACAACGACGTTGATTATTAACACCGTTATCGAGTCCTGGCTCAACGCCCTCACCGACGGGGCCGAGTCAGACATAAAATTATAACGACGCGACC
>CAMWQZ010000113.1 GCA_947176515.1 uncultured Bacteroidales bacterium
GTTCACTTGATTTCTCACCGCTGCCACATGAGCTTAACAATGCCGTGGCAACGCAAGTGCAGACTAATAATTGTTTCATCGAATTATAATTTAGATGGTGATTTATTGAGTTTTTTTCTTGGAAGGATAAGTATCGGGAGGAGGAAGAAGATAGCGGTCAGCGACATTATCAGTCCGCCCATCGTGCCGGCTGCCAACGGGAACCAGAATCCTTCGCGAGTATCACCGATGAGGAACGGAATGAAGCCGAGCACAGTCGAAAGCACGGTCAAGAATACGGCTGTAATCTTAGCCCTAAAAGCTTTGAAATAGAGTTTGCGCGAATCAATATACGGATAAGATATGCGCAGCGAGTTATATTCATTAATAATATATATAGCGGCATTGACCGTGATGCCGCACAGCAGAATGAACGCGGCGAAACCGCCCTGGTCAAATCTGAGGTTAAAGAGATAGAACGTCAGGAATACTCCGATAAACGACACGGGTATGACAAATATGATAGCGAGAGGCTGTCGGAGAGAGTTGAACAGTATGGCTGAGATAAAGAATATTATCAGCGCTATAAGACCGAGGAGGGTGTAATGCTTAGCATCGCCGCCGAAATACCAGGAGTAGCTGCCACGCTCGATTTTATAGCCCATAGGCAGCGTCTTAGAGAATTGCTCAATAATCCTATCGAGCATTTTGTTGCCCTGAGTGCCAGAACCGATATATTCGTACTGGAGACAGATTATATATTCCTGATTATATTTAACGATGTCGGGAGGAGTCTGGCGTCGCTCTATCGAAGCGTAGTCAGATAGTTTTATCAGACGACGATTAACTGATAGCGGCGTATTCATAAACGACCAGACATCGCGGTCGTTACCTTTCGACGAAAGTTTGATATTTTCGGTGCCGTAAGGGGTGGACAAAGTTCCGGCCGGGTTCTCATTAGCCATTTCATGAGAAATAGCCGAAAAGAGGTCGGTAACGGTCAAGGAGTCCTTGGCAAGACGAGTCTTGTCAATCTCGAGATAGAATTCAGTGTAATCATCTTTCCAATACGAAAACTCAGAGTTGATGGTGACCTCTTTTATACGCTTATAAGTCAGCAGCGTATCGCGCAACTCCTCAGCATGAGAATAAAGTTCGTCGTAATTATAGCCGCTGAGCTTCACTCGGTAACTACCGGCGTTTTCCCTGACATCATTGTTAAAACCTTGGTCTTCGAGACCATAGACACTCCAGCTGCCACCACCGAGCGTAAGCGCCTTTGAAATGGCATCGGCTTTCAGGCGGTAAGGATAGCCGGTGTATTGATAATCGGGTTTGAAGAACACTGTTATGTTGCCACGACGGGGACCATAGATTGAGGTCTGGAACTGCCGTATGCCTTCCTGCTGCACAAGAAAGTTCTCCATCTTAGCTATAAGGGCGTTCATCTGTGAAAGGGTGGCACCGTTAGGCAAGGTGGCGCTGATTGAAATTGACGGCTCTCCCTCGCCGCGGTTGAAGTAGCCACCATTGTTGACTTTCTCGGCAAAAAGGCGAAGTGTGCCGCCCAAACAGCGGTCGACCCACGGCTTAATTTTTTCTTTATAATTAGTTGACCCTAAAGTAGAATTATAGACAGATGCAAACTTACCGTCACCCTCTATCTTCTCAGGCAACATAAATACGGGCAAGCCGAATGAGAGGATAAACACAGTGTAGGCCAGTTTTTTATGTCGGCAAAGGAAACCCACGGTCGTCTGATAGCCACGCATAAGTTTCAAGGGGAGTTTTTTGAAACGACGTCTCTTAGCTACTTTCTTGCGGATTTTCATGCGCTCGATAAGCGCCGGGACGAGGAAAAGCGCAACCAACAACGACACACCTAGATTGACTATTACCACGATGACGAAATCCTTGAGGCTGAGCATGGTTTTCTCATCGAGAAAGAACACCACCGATAAGGCGCCTATGGTAGTCAACGTGGCCGCAAGCACAGCCGAGAACGCCCTGAGATTATGGCGACGGGTGATGTGCTCTGTCATCACGATAAGGTTGTCAATGACGAGGTTAAGCGAAATTGTTATGCCGGCGAGCGAATAAAGTTGGATTTCGACCTTTAGGAAGTAGTATGCCACGAAGGCAATAGCCATGTTGATGGCGAGACAGATGGTAATCAGCATCAGGTAACGCCAACTCATAGTAATCAGCGCCACGAAGATAAGAAGTATAAGCACGGTCAGGCCGGTGCGGAAATAAATCTTGTCGAGCTCCTTGCTGATGTTTTCCGAGGCGTCGTAGCTAAGATTTAGCATGAATCCAGGAGGGAGTGACATATCGGCCAACGTCTGGCGTACCTGTTTACTCAGCTCAATCTGGTTGGCATCTTCAGTTGCAGATACGTTGAGATAGATAGAGTTGAGGCCGTTGATACGGAAATAGCTCGTAGAACGCGCTTCGGTGTGGGATGCGTGAGCGATTTTGTCAAGCGTTATTATCTGGTCATCGAGCTTAGTGACAATTATTTTGCTAAGATCCAGTTCGCCCGAGTTGTCGGGATTAGAGATGGTTATACGAGTCCAGCTGTTATCGCTATCAGCTTTTAGCGGCGCCATGCGCAGGAATTCTGAGCCAAAATAAGTCGATAAGGCAGACTGAATCTGCTGCATGGATATGCCTAACTGCCTCATCAGATTGTTATCATACTCAATCTGCCATTCCATCGGCGTGGCGCCTGAAAGGTCTACCTTGGCTACTCCCGGTATGCGACTGAGGACCGGCCGTATATTGTCTTCGGCATAGCGCATTATCTCGGCAGGTTGCAGGCTTGCATTGATTGTATAGCTTATAAACGGTCTTGTCGCCTTGGAATCTACCTGACGGACGTCAATATATGGATAGCTGACTTTGTCGGGTAAGCTGCTCCACAACTGGCGGATTATCATCGCAGCTTCAAAGCGCGCGACCTCGAGGTCGGTATTGCGGTCAAATTCGAGGGTGATGTATCCTCGCCCAGCGCTTGAACGCGAGTCGATATACTTCACGCCCGATATGCGGTTTAGCGCTGATTCGAGCCGGCTTGTCACTTCTGATTCCACCGTTCTCGCTGACGAACCCGGCATGCTGAAGCCAACGCCGATAGCCGGCAATGTCTCTGAGGGCACGAGTTTAACCGGCAATAACGGCATCAAAGCACAGCCCAATAGAGCAAGCGCGATAAAGCTAACTATTATCGAAAATGATGATATGTATCGGAGTTTCGCCATCAATTTACAGATTTAGTTGTGGATGTGTGGACGCACCATTATTTAAGAGTTTGGACGCACCAGGGTGCGTCCCTACAATTTTCTTATTCGACACCGATGGCGCGGTCGAAGGAGACGGAGATGGGAGTGTGGAACTCGAAATCGAAGAGGGTGAGCTTGCGTATCTTGAAGTAGCTTAGCCAATAGTTCTGCAGTGAGTTAATATAGTTTTTGCTTGCCTCTTGCTGGCGATTGTGGGCGAGAGTAAGACTGTTGATATCAGCCTTGCCGATGATAAAGCGCTGACGGGTCTGGCTGTAAGCCATATCGGCGAGGTCAAGGGCCTCGACCGCACTCGCCACCAAGCGCTGCTGTGTGGCAAATTCGCTGATAGTCATTGTGACGTCCTGGTCGATGGTCAGTTCCTCCTGACGTCCGGCGATTTCAGCAACGTTGAGAGTGTTTTTGGCAGTGTTGACCTTGCCTTTTCTCACACCCCAGTCGACGAGCGGAATAGAAACTGACACAGACACAAGGTCTTGACGCAGAGGATTGCGATATGCATCGGGGAGTTTGTTGGCGACCTGGTTGAAACCGACACTGGCATTGACCGATGCGTTAAAACGCGCCTCGGCTTTTGCGCGGCTGAGGTCGCGCTGCGCCTCGAGCACTGACTGGCGATGGCCGAGCAAGGTCGGGTTATTCTCGCGAGCCTGTTCGATAGCGAAATCGAGTGGAATTTCAAATGCGGCCGGTGTGCCGGGCACTTTGACTTCAATCTCGGTGTCAGTGTCCATGCCTAAGTATGAAGCAAGGGCGAAACGGGCGCGCTTAAGACTGATGCGCGCATTCTCGAGGGTGTTTTCGGCATTGACCTTATCGAGTTTAAGCGTGAGAAGGTCAGCCTGAGAGATTGATGCAATCTTAAAACGTCGCTCGCCAATGGTGTAGAGGGTGTCAGAGGATGACAGGTTGTCGAGCGCGAGACGATACTCTGACTGAGCGAGAGCGAGAGCAAAGAAATAGCTCACAACTTGCTCTGACACGCTCTCCATATTATAGATAAACTCGCGTTTAACCTTTTCGTACTTTATGGGCTCTATCTTGCGCTCCCATTTAAACTGATTATATCCGATAAGGTTCTGGCGATAGCCCATCCTGACCGGGATACTCGAAAACTGATTGCTGGAGTAGGCTCCGAAGTTGCGGAGATACTCAAGGTCGCTTTCGAGATAGAAGTAACCGCCGAGGAAGTCAACGTTCTGGGTCACGGTGAGACCTGCCGACGCCATGTAAATCTTCTGGCTACGGAACACGTCAATATCCTCTTCGTAGTTGTATCGCTGGGTTATATAACGGTTATATTGAGCCGGAGTGATATCCATCGACAGGCTCGGCAAACGATTGGCGCGGAATGTGCGCCACTGCCAGTATCCTGACGCATAAAGGTTCTGATAACGGAAAGCTGTCAGCGATGAGTCGTTTGCAAGCCTGATAGCGTCGGAAAGTGTAAGCTGAACGCCACGCGCGCCGGCAGAGCAAGGCAAAAGCCACGCCGCCAGCAGCCACGCTATCGTTGATATAAGCAGTTTGTTGAATTTCATTCCAGTTGATATTTGATTATGTTGTCATCATCATCCACGCCGAGAAGCGACTTGGAAGAGTGGTCGTAGGCGATAGAGCGGAGAACGTCGTTAAGGACATACACCTTATCGATAGTCCCGTCATAGTTTATCGCATGGACGGTCGTCGATGTACGTTGCGGAGCATCTTCAGTCGCGTCAGTGCCGACGTAGATAGCATAAATGCGGTCATCACCGCATGCAACGCCTTGATATGCCCAAAATTTTTCAGATCTCTCATTTGAGTTATAGCTATCAGCATAATTTTTAAGATTGCCTAATGACACTGCGCGACGACTCATGTCTTTGAGATCTATAATATTGAGCTGGTTAAAGTATGCCATAGCGATAGCTAAATAGCGGTTGTCGGGCGAAACTCCATAGCGACCGTAATAGGCATAAAAATCTTCGGTAGGATAGACGTAGAGCTGGTCGGTGTGCAGGCTGTCAGACGGATTTGATAAATCGCGATATTTCAGCTTGTAAGCATCATTGTCCATAATTTCATAGACAAGGAGGTCGCCGGCGACACACGCGTTGATAGCTCCGAACTCAGTCGGAATCACGGAGTCAATCCTTGTGGTGCCTTCACGCTGGCTAAGGCTGATGTTGAGACGCTTTAGCATTTTCA
>CAMWQZ010000114.1 GCA_947176515.1 uncultured Bacteroidales bacterium
TGAGCAGGAAGCCATCGCGCTTACCCATATGGCCTGTCTGGGGATGAATGCGCGACATGAGGAGTGAACCAATAATAAATGTACCGGCGGCAGTTCCGGCAAAAGGCAGCCAATCGCTCTCGTGGTAATACACGCAGGTCAGGGTAGGGAACACAAGAAAAAACGCCTCAAACACCAACAACAAGCCGACTACACGTAGCAGCTGGGCAATGTTGACCAAGGGTTTTTCGTAGCGCTTCATCTTGAGAGTCGGTTACTAATTAAACAAGCGCTCGACTTTATGAATTGCACCCGAGAGACAGAACACAAGGACATGGTCGCCAGGTTGAATAGTGGTGTTACCGGTGATAAGCATGCCGTGATTGTCGCGGATTAGTCCGGCGAGGGTCATATCGCGTGACAGCCGGAGGTCTTTGACCGCAGCTTTGGTTATCTTAGATCCTGGTTTGGCTTCGAGTTCGGCTACTTCTGCGTCAGTAAGAGCCAGGCATTTTGAGGTCGACGAGTCAGAGTCGAGCAGCATTTGGAAAATCGAGCTCGATGCAAGTAATTTCTTATTTATGATTGTCCCGATGTTGAGCCCTTCGGCTTGAGAAATAAACTGGATGTTCTCGACTTCAGCGATGGTCTTTTTCACACCGTGCTCCTTGGCTGTCAAACATGCAAGAATATTAGTCTCTGAGCTGTCAGTAAGCGCGATAAACGCGTCGGTTTCGTCCAGGCCTACATCGGCAAGCAGCTCCGGGTCGCGAGCGTCGCCATGGATAATATCGCAATCGGGACATTTGTCGGGAAGCTGATGACAACGTTTGAGGTTAGAATCAATAATGCGGAAACGGAAATTATCACCGGCCATGTTAGTGAGTCGCACGGCAATTTTGCTACCGCCCATGATGAGCACCCGGCGTATGCGGTGACTGACTTTGCCAGTAAGTTCGAGCAGGTCATGGACGTGGTCACGCGTGGTCGTGATGTAAAGGATGTCTCCCTCTTGGATGAGGTCATCGCCTCGCGGTATGATGGTCTCGTGGTTTCGCTTGATAGCCGACACGTGAAAGTGGTGGTTAGTGTATGCAAAATCTTTCAGATACATGCCAACGATTTGTGCCGTCTTGGGCAGGCGTACTCCGACAAGTATAATCTGACCTTCGTGAAGTTCGAACCAGTGACGGACCCATGAGTGTTGGAGGGCGGTAATGATTTCTACGGCGGCAAGGTATTCGGGATAAATCAGACGGTCAACGCCCATTCCTCTGACCATGTCGCGGTTGGCAGGGTCCATATAGTCATAACTTGCGATACGGGCTACGGTCGTTGTCGCCCCCAGGTTCTTAGCCATAGAGCAAGCAACAACGTTGCCGGTTTCGTAAGGCGTAACGGCTATGAAGAGGTCGGCTGACGCGACGCGCGCTTCGCGAAGAGTCGAGAAAGTGGTAGGACTGCCGACAAGAGTCATTATGTTGTAATTGGAGTCAAGCGTGGCGAGGCGTTCGGCATCCTCGTCGATAAGGATGATATCCTGATTCTCATTTGAGAGCAGCTTGGCAAGATGAGCCCCGACTTCGCCGGCTCCGGCAATGACAATCTTCATCTTTGTTGGACGTTAGGTTTTGACGCCGAACGGATGGCCTTATAAATAGACTCGGAGTCAATGCCACACAGTTCGGCAAGTTGAGCCGGAGTGCCTTGAGGTATAAATTTATCAGGCAAACCGAGACGTGTGAGAGTTATATCTTTAATGTTGTTATCTTCAAGCCACTCGGCGACGGCGCTGCCGAGGCCGCCGTTGACAGTGCCATCCTCGATTGTTATGATATTAAGATGGCGGTCAGCTACTTCGCTTAATATTTCTTCGTCGAGCGGCTTAAGGAATATCATGTCATAGTGAGCGACCGAAATACCCTCTGTTTCTGCGCGACTGATTGCTTCATTAACCTGATCGGCAATCGTCCCGATTGAAAGTATAGCCAGGTCTTTGCCCTCGCGCAACTTTTCACCTTTACCTATAGGGAGGGTGTGCATCTCACATTTCCAATCAGCTATTCGGCCTTTGCCGCGCGGATAGCGGATGGCTAAAGGTCCGCAATTCTCTGCCTGAGCGGTGAAAAGCAAGTGACGAAGCATATGCTCGTTGCGAGGAGCGGCGACAGTCATATTAGGGATTGTCCTCAAGTAAGCCAAATCGAAAGCTCCGTGATGAGTCGGGCCGTCTTCGCCGACGAGACCGGCGCGGTCGATGCAAAATGTCACACGCTGACGGTGTAGGGCAACGTCATGAATAATATGGTCATATGCACGTTGCAGGAAGCTTGAATAGATAGCGACAAAAGGCTGTTTGCCTTCTTTGGCGAGCCCTCCGGCAAATGTTACGGCATGCCCCTCTGATATACCAACATCAAATACCCTATCGGGCATCTCGCGCTGCATAGTCGCGGTTGATGTGCCGGAAAGCATGGCGGCAGTGATGGCAACTATGTTATCATTATTCTTAGCAAGTTCAAGGAGCGTGTTGCCGAACACATCCTGATATTTTATCGGCTGGTTGTCGGTCGGAGCTTTTTCGAGGCGATTACCTGTTGATACATCAAATCTACCTGGTGCATGCCAGACGGCAGGGTCTTTTTCGGCAGGCTCATAGCCTTTGCCTTTGACAGTGCGGAGATGGAGTATGCGAGGTCCCTCCATGTCGCGGATATCATTGAGCACACGGATGATTGTAGGCAAGTCGTGTCCGTCAAACGGTCCGAAATAGCGTATGTTCAGCCCTTCGAAAATATTCTGCTGATGTGATAGGAGTGATTTCAGACTATTGTTAAACCTCATTATCGAGCCTTTGCCGTTGTCAGAAATCAGTTTTAGTTTTCTCAAGGCTTTATAAGCTTTGTAACGAAGGTTGTTATAAGTCTTGGATGTTGTGATATGAGCAAGATATGAATTTAGCGAACCGACGTTTCGGTCGATTGACATATCGTTGTCATTAAGGACGATGAGGAGATTATTGGGAGTGTTGGCTGCATTATTGATACCCTCGAAAGCGAGACCACCGCTTATCGAAGCATCACCAATAACTGCAACAACATTCCGCCGGGGAGAGTCGTGGTTGAGTTTGCTTGCCACAGCCATGCCGAGGGCGGCAGAAATTGAATTAGACGCGTGGCCGGCGGCAAATGTATCATAAACACTTTCGTCAGGATTAGGGAAACCGCTGAGACCGCCTAATTTACGGTTCTGGTTAAAGTTGTCGCGGCGCCCGGTCAGCACTTTATGACCGTAGGCCTGATGACCAACGTCCCAGACTATGCGGTCATAAGGAGTATTGAATACATAGTGAAGCGCTACGGTCAGTTCGACTGCTCCCATACTCGAAGCAAAGTGTCCCGGATTGGTGGATAGAGAGTTAATCAAGAACTGACGCAACTCGGCGCACACCTGCGGCAGTTGCTCAGGCGCGAGGCGACGCAAATCATCGGGAGAGTCGATGGTCGGGAGCAGGGGTGACGGTGCCGGTTGGTTATTGGTTGCCATTTTTGACATATTTCTTATAAAGTGGGACGAAAATTATAATAGCCGAGGCAACAATGACAAACGCCGTATATAGAGTAAACTTAGGTGTGTGAACTACAATATAACTCACCAACCCGAGCCAAAGAAGTCCGAGAATAACAAACCTCAAAATCACTGATGTCTTCATGCCTATTATAATGTTATTCTCGCAAAGATAACTATTCTTACGAAAATACGCAACAGGCATGAGATATCAGCTTCATAAAAATTAGTGGGATTGAGAGGTATATATTTGGTTCATATTACGTAATATGCGCCGTATGGTTTTCCATTTCGGGAAAATAGCCCATGGGCGCAGCGGTCCGTAGCTCACGAGGATTATTAATAAGGCTATTAAGCCGACAATTAGCAGCCAGCCATAAATTTCTTTCATCGAGACGACGAGCGCCTGAATCTGGACTATACCGTAGATGTTTTCAAATGGGATATGCAATGCTGATATCGAGCTGTTGGTCGCAGTGGCTCCAAGAAGGGCAGCATTTTTTGCAACTATATGTTGCAGCAATTCGCCAATGATGGCTGGTCCGAGTGTAGCGCTCATGACTGCGCCTGTGAAACCGTTGAGAGTCAATGCTTGTGGAAATACCTGGAATGGCAGACCGCTTTGCACGATTGAGGTGAGGTAGACAATTGATATTATCACAGCTGCGGCTCCGCGACAGAATAAGGGGATGAAAAGCATCTCTTTCTCCACGCCATAATCAATAAAGAAGTAGAAGTATGCGAGATAAATTATTGCGAGAGTGAAAGCGATGGTTGTCATGGTTTTATATCTCCATTTACGTTTTGCAAAAGTCAAGTATGTGAACACACATCCCACGATGATTCCGGCGAAGACATACCAGTTGAGGTCAATCAAGTTTGTTTCGTCAAAACCAAGTATTGTTGCTGCATAGGTGTGCTCGAATACATGCTCGGTAGCAAGCAGAGTGAAAAATACAAGATAGATGACTGTCGCCCTAATGACATTTCGGTTGGTCATTGACCTGAATGAGATATATGGATGATGGAGAAACGATGCTCGCCATAAATTGATGGCAAGGCAAGCCGCACCTAAGACTACAGCCCATCGTATTTCAAGAGCATCCCACTAGTCATAGAAGTTGCCATAGACACAGATAAACGTGAAGCACATCATAAATCCTGCCCACAGTATTGCGCCAAGCCAGTCAATGCCAAGCAGAGGAATAAACATTGGCCCTCTCACAGGCTTTACAAGCAGGATAACCATAATCATCAGTAGTGTAAGCAGGCTTGTCATAATCCATTGCATCGCTTCCCACTCAAGATGAAAAGCAGTGTAGATTGTGGCTATGCCACTGAGCTGAATGACGCTGTCTACGATAATGTAGACATAGCAGAAGAATATGGCCATGTCGCGCACTGGTGTAATCCATAGCTGAATGGTTGAGTTACAGGCAAGTGTAGCCTGCATTCTGAACCAACCGGCTACAAAACAAGTAATGACGAGTAAGGGTACGGAATCTGTATTTGAGCAGATGAAGTTTGCAGCAATAAGTACAATAGCGGCGGCAAGTAACTGAGTGCGATTTGAAAAACGAAACTTCACCCTAAACATCACCGCAAAATTGATTGACATGCCTATAAGCGAGGCATAGCCGGCCATAAGTATGTCTTCTTGCATAAGAGCCGTTGTTCCGACCATGTCAGAGGCTGCGGCAAGATATACGCCTCCTGAAAACTGTATTATCAGTACAAAAAAGATAAAAAGCCACGGTTTCAGACGGCGTGGTACCCAATTAGGTACATCAGGGATGTCAAACGGTCCCTGGGATGCGTGCCAGTCAGCCATATCAGTACTTAACCTCACATTCTGCGTTCATT
>CAMWQZ010000115.1 GCA_947176515.1 uncultured Bacteroidales bacterium
TAGTGATGGTGCCGTTTCCTTCTTTGAGGATTACGCGAGCAACTGCTGCTTTACGACGGCCAACTGTGTTAACTGTTTCCATGCTTCAATTATTTAATTTTGTTAATGTCGAGAACTTTGGGATTCTGAGCTTCGTGGGGATGGCTCGGGCCGTTATAGACGTGGAGGTTCTTGATGAGCGAACGTCCAAGACGGTTTTTGGGAAGCATGCCTTTCATAACGCGGAGGAAAAGGGGATGCATGCCAGGTTTGAGGTGCTTGTTGTAAGATTTCTTGATAAGCACTTCGGGAGTGAGCTCGCGCTGACCGCCGGGATAGCCGGTGTAGTTAAGATAAATCTTGTCAGTCAGTTTTTTGCCAGTGAGCACAACTTTGTCAGCGTTGACGATGATAACGTTGTCACCACATTCAACGAAAGGTGAGTAGCAGGGTTTGTTTTTGCCACGAAGAATTTTAGCGACTTTCGAGCAAAGGCGACCGAGGTGCTGGTCAGTTGCATCGATAATCACCCATTCGCGATCAACCTGCTGAGCGTTTGGAGAAACGGTTTTGTAGCTTAAAGTATCCACAGTTTAATTGGTTGATTAGTAGTTAAATAAATTTGACCGTAGTCATGCTCGCGCTCGGCCAAAAGCGCTTTGCAAGACGACTGTCAGTGATTGATTTGGACATAATCGGACTGCAAAGGTACGAATTTAACCCACTATTTGCAAACTTTTTAGATTGATTTTGATAAAAAAATAAAGGAGCTCCCGTCAACCGATGTGACGAGAGCCCCTTGAGAGGATGATTAACCTAATTTAGATTGCAAGTTTGCGAACGACTACACGGCCATCGGTAGTGGTCACATAAATCAGATAGATACCCTTGTCAGAGGGAGTGAAGCTGATTTCCTGTCCGTTGCCATATACGCGGCCCTGCATGTCATAGACTGTCATCGCTGCAGCAGAAGCGCCGGCGGTGAGGGTCATTGATGCGGCTGAGTAGGTGTAGAGTTCTTCAGTCTTGACATCGTTAATGCCAGTAGTCTCTTTAGCGACAGTGAACAGCAACTCAGTGAAGTCAGAGTAAGTGGTGTTCATGTCGGCCATCTGGTAGACGGTCTGAACCTTAGCGAGGTGTTTGCCTTCATCGAGGTCAGTGAATGAGAATGCACGGTTGCTTGTAGTGCCAGCAAGTTCGTCGTCGAGATAAACGCGGAAGCTTGTCATGGCGAAGATGTCATCTTCTTCACGGCCAATGAAAAGGTCGTCAATCATGAAGAACATAGTTTGGTCGGACACGCAGCGGATCACGGCGTGACGGGCTTCTGCCGGCATGGTATAGCTAAATTCTGTCCAAAGGCCGCCAACAGATTCGGGTTCGGTTGTGAGCCATGTCACGCTTTCCGGGTCTGTACCTTCGGTAGTGTATCCGACCATGAAGCGTTCACGACCGAGTGAGCCGTAGAATCCGGCGCATGCCTGGAAGCGAACGGTGAACGGAGTGTCGAACTTCAGTTCAGGTGAGAACATATAGTCGTTGTTGCGGCCTCCATTTTCGAGTGACACTGAGATGAGAACCTTTTCGCCGCTGAAGGGCTGAACGTAAGTAGATATGTCAGGTGTCGTTGCATAAGGATTGAATGCCATGAATGCCATCTTGGCGTGCATGTTGGGATAGGGGGTCTGCTGGCACTGAGCAACGCCATAGGTTGTGCTTTCGTCCAAGTCGGCATATGTCCAACCGTGGTCGCCTGCAGGGTTAACCTCAAAGTCGGGCATGGATTCGAAATCATCGAAAATGCCGGTCGCTTTATTCCATTCGAGCAACACGTCGCGGCTGCCATCGGCCTGTGTAGCCTGAAGCGAGAACGGTGCGGCTGCAATCAGAGTGAGGTCAACATAAGCTGTGTACTCAGAGTTTGAGTTGTAATTCAGGTTGCCGTATACGGCGTCATAGAAGCCACTGCGTTTTACACGCATAGAGTAAACGCCCTTCGGGAGACCGATAAACTTAGCTGAGTTGTCTGTTACAACGCCTTCGAATACTTCGTCGGTGTCGTTGTTTGTGAGGGTTACTGTCGCACCATCAGCAAAGTCAATTGCGGTATCGGTAAATACGCGAACGGTCAAATCGGTAGTCATGTTATGGCGCACCGGTTGTGACATCGTTATTTCAGACTCGGTGCCGTCATAGTTGATAGCCTGGACTGCATAGATGTATTCGCCTTGTTCGAGTGACTCATACTCGGTGTCGATTGCGTAGAGTCCGTTAGTCTTGCCAGAGAGGAGAGTCCACCATTCGGGCTCGTCTTTTACTTTCGAATCGAAGCGCCATACCTTATATGCTACGCCGTCTGTTGTCAGCATGGGTGCGTGAGCAGGAGCAGCATTCTTGATTGAACGCACGGCTGCCGGACGATTCTGGAGGGTGATATCGCGGCTCAGCACTGTGCCATTGGCGCGGATGAGGAAGTTGCTTATGTTAGCGTAGTCCCAACCGTCAGCGAGGTCGTTCTTGCCGGTGTATGACGGACCCCAGTTATTGCGATAATCGAGAGCCATATTCATGCCGCCTGCTGCGTGGCCCACGCTTACGAGGCAGCCATAAGGCATTTCGACCGGAGTTTCGAGGTGATACTTCTGCCATTCCATGTCGGGGGTCCAACGGTAAGTTTCGCTCGGAACACCTTTGACTTCGAATGCTGCAACGGTAGAAATTGCACCGTCAGGTGTCAGCGGATAGATTGCGAGGTCAACCATACCATCGTTGAGGTCGCACACCACCCAGCTGATGTCTTCGACAATCATAGGCTCGTCAAACTTCACACCGAAGCGAACGTATTCAATATAGTTGCCTTGAACGGTGTGCATGCCTTGGTATTCGCCATTGTCATATTTAAATTCTTTTTTGCCAACCGGGGCGAGCCATGACACGAAGAGACCTGCTTCGGTGTTGTCACAAGTGACATTTGCTGGTTTGCCAAAGAAGTTTTCAAGACGGATTTCGTCAAGAGTGAGGTCCTCAGTCGGGAGGTCGAACACTGCCGAATAAGTCTGGTAGAGCAGCTGATTGATAGAAATAATATACTGTTCGGGGCAGCGAACGTCTTCAAAGGTGAATTTACCCATAGCGTCGGTCGTAGCTGTATAAGTGCGTGATCCAATCAGCTCGACATTTACGCCTGAGAGGGGGCGGTTCATGAAGTCGACGACGTTGCCGGTGACAGAGTGGAGTGAGAGCGGAGTAGCAGCTATTTCTTGAGCCACCTCCTCGTTGTCACCTACTGTGATGGTGAGTGGTTCGGGTGTAACGAAACCGTCGATATAATAAGTGAGAGTGTAGTCACCCGGGGTGAGCGGACCGAATGTGGCGTGACCTTCGCCGTTAGTAGAGGCAGACTGGGCGCGGAATGTCGGGCTCGAGAGGTTCATCGTCACATCTGAGATGGGCTCCTGGGTGGTGCCATTGATGAGGTGGAGGTCGATTGAACCGTCTTTAGCTTCTGCTACATCAACGCTATAAAGGTATAACCAGCCGTCGTCAGAACTTGAGGTGACGGCGTGGATGCCGATATGGAAATCACCTCCGGCGGCTTCGGCAGGAAGCTCGAAAGAGAGATAATGGTCACCTTCGTAGCGCACGTGACCAGTGGCTGAAACTTGGCTTTCGGCTGTGGCTTCCGAGCCGTATGTAACTTCGAAAGTACAGGGATAATCACCGGTAAAACGCATCTTGACAGAGTAGAGTTTACCTTCCTCAAGAGTGATAGCAGGGGTAATCAGCCAGTCATCGCCGTCTTTGCTCGAACCATTTTTCATGGTGGCGCGCTCTTGCGACGGAGTGTACATCCAGTAGTTGTAATCACCTGAGCCTGGACCGTTGGCGTCAATTATTGTCCAGCGGTTGAAATCTTCCTCGGTGGCGAAGTCGCAGTAGAAGCGACCGGTCTCAAGGAGTGTATTAGCGTGAACGCCGCTTGCCACACTTCCTGCCAACATAGCCGAGAGAAGCAGTTTGTAAGAAGTTCTCATTGGTTGTTAGGATTAGAATATGAAATGTTTAAATTAAGGAATTGCTATTTTGGTGTGCTGCAGACCCTTGGAGGTTTGGGCAGTGATAATATATATGCCTTTTGTGAATTTGCATGTCGGGATGCTTTCGGCAGGAGCTGAAATACAGTCGGCCAGTCGGCCGTCGATAGTGAATATGCGGACGTCGCGAGCATCGGTAGGCAGAATTATCTGGCCGTCAATTATGGCGATGTCAAAGTCGCGATTGTCAGATATTACAGGGCTGATGCCGGCAGGATGGTCGACGATGACTTCGTCGGCGTTAAACACCTGCCAATTGGCTGTTGATGTTGCATCATAGTCATGCATGAAGGCTACCAGGCGCAGGTGGCTGTCGTTCCACTCCTTGGGAATGGTAATAGAGAATTCGCGCGACGCATAGTCGGCTCCGTCAAACTTAACGCTTTCGCCCCACACGTTGCTCATGACTGCGCGTAATGCGCGATTATGGATGTACGGGCCTTCCATGGGCACTGTTACGCCCTTTTGTGTGCCTTCGATGCTGTCTTCGGTCACCATTACGGTTAGTCGTGGGTCGTTTGCACCCAAGCGAGAAGATGAGCCGTTGGGGACTGTTCCCGAAACTGTTGCCGTCAAACGTCTGGTGGCTGGGTCATAGCTATGGTTTATATTGACTGTCACCAGGGCGGCCGCCGAAAGGCGAGTGTCAATAAGTCGGCCTAATGTCTCGCGCCGGGGGAAGAACGCAGGGCAGTCAGTGCTGCGGTTGCCATCAGTAGCTCCGTAGTTAGCCATGTTAACGCGGTCAAGCGCGCCGGCCGGAGCGTAATAGCTACCGGTCTGCCCGTTGGTGAATAGCTGCATGTATGTTTCGGCTTCCGGGATGGTTAAAGCGTCAGTCTTGAAGCCGGCGTGATAAATCACATGGATGACATTGTCGCGGTAGCGGAGGGCATCATCGATTGCTGCGTGGGCACTCGGACAGTTGGCGCACTGCATGGTCGAGAAATGCTCAAACAGCACTTTACGAGCTGTGTAATCTTTGCGCGAGATAATATTTTTGACAGTGATGACGTTGTCATCAGGGCGCTCGTCAGCTTCGCCGTTCACTTCGTTGATGTCAACATCTACGTCAAAGATATTATTGCTGGTCATGTTTAAGTCACCGATGTTAACCACCTGCATGTCATTTGACGCAATGTCAAGCCCTTCGATTACGCGCATCGGGAGTTTTTCGCCATCGACGGTCAGCGTTACGCCCAGGCTGTTGACGTTGGCTGCTCCCATGTTTCGTATCACTACGCTGAGCGGATTGGTTTCGCGTGTACCGGCGTAGGATTGGATGTTATGACGTTCGATGCGAACAT
>CAMWQZ010000116.1 GCA_947176515.1 uncultured Bacteroidales bacterium
GGTTATCGTCGGCAAGATGAAGAGCATCGTTGTTGAGTTTAAGAGCCAGCACTCTCGTTTTGAGGCTCTCGACAAGAAATAATTATAAGACAATTACTATTCAACCCTCCATCGGGCAAACGAACTTTTTCGTTGCGCCCGATGTTTTTATATCAAAGCGTGACAACTATTATTTATTAATGTGTAACATCTAAAATTAACGCTATATGTTTAACAATATCAAAAAAGCAATACAATGGTATTGCAATGAAAGTGCAAAGGTCTATGATGACTCGCTCCACACCGACTTCATTCACCATAACTGATAGATGCCAAAGGCATCTTCCGAAAGACAGACAATTTTATTACGTTAATATTTGATTGGCGCTTTTAAAGCGCTATTTTTTTATGTCATAAAATAAGTCCTGACACCTCCACGGGAGCCAGGACTTATTTATTAAGTGGATATAATTGCCTATTTTCTAATTACCTTATCTGTTTTTACGGTTCCGTCTGAATACACCGTCCGTCTGATTAATATCGAACCTTCTGCAGGGTTCTCGACACGGCGTCCCATGACGTCATACATTTCCGTAGTGGCAGTCCTAACCGCTTCTACATTATCTATACCTGATGACTGAAGCGTTAGCTCGATAAGCTTACTCTTGGTTACCTCATCGCCGTATTTGTAAACAGACTGCACACCCAGTTTTTGGACGTTAGCTGGATAAATACCCACTTGATGTAAGCCATAACCGCGATCCCACACATCAAAATAATTCGTGAATTTATAGGGGATATCAATCATATTTTCCTCGATGTCGATATAGATGTCTTTATCAATTTCAAGCAGTTCGCCATCGACGAATACATTATAATATAGAGCATCGATATCTAAGACCGAACCTTCTGTACTAACGACAGGAATATAGAAACGGAAAGCCGAATACCCATAATACGGGCGGTTTGATTCGTCATATACCAAATCATATGGGTCAGCCGGGACTCCTGCATATGACTCCTGCGAAGTCAGAACCGGGCATTCAAGGTAGTCAAGATAATAGACCCTGTTCCACGATGTATTGAAGAAGATTAGCATTTCTTCATCAGTTGGAGTCAGGCTCTTATGGTCTGCATCAAAATTAAAAACAAATTCCGTATCTTCGGGGTCGAGTTCCTGTCCTTGAGGTAATGTGCGACCAAACATTGCATAGATATGATAGATACCATCATACAATCCTAAATACTGGCCGTTAGGAATATAGACTTTATCGTCTTCTACACGGCCTCTAATCCAAGATTCCGGGAAGTATGTGCACAAGCCTTGCACATAAAAGTCACTGTCGTCCATTGCTACCACGACTGGAAATGCAGATGTCGGAGTTGTGCATGCCCAGCTCTGCAACGGCATCCCTTCAGGACCCTCGACTAATTCATTGTCAAAGGGTATAAAAGTCTGATTGAAGTCCAGATAACCTGCCCACGTATCGTTTGAAGCAAATGCATAACCGATACCATTCATCCACCCAATATTATCCATTTCGAAAGACCCGTCTTCCTTTATAGTATAAGTGTATGACGTAGATTCTGTATTTACTCCATAAGTGAACTGCCCTCCTTCGACATCTTTCGGTTCAAGCATTACAAGATTGACATAATCTTCTGCAAACTCATCATAGATGACGGTTTGAGGCAGAGTAACTGTGATTTTATCGCCGTCGATAGTACCCTTGACATAAGTTCCTGTGGCTCCATAGCTCATGATGTTTTTGAGATAAATGTCGTTATCATCGCCAAATACAACCTCTACAGCCGTGCCCTCTTCTGTATACTCTACTAAGTTTGTTCCCCATTGAAGGAAAATACCGGTAGAAGACCGAAGATAGGATTTAGCCGTGCCGGGAGCCTCGGTTATTATTTCGGTAACATTGTCATGTGCACGCGATATTACCTTCTCGGCCTCATTAGCTGTTTTTACAGGCATATGACTTATGTAGCCGTGTCTAACACTGTTTTCAGTCTGCGAAAGCTGCGCGTTGCCGGCTATTGAAACCATTAGCGCTGCGGTCAGTAGATAAAAATGTTTCATATAAGTAAGTTAGGGTTATTTTAATACTATCTTGCCTGTCACGGATTCCGCATCTGATGTAAGCTTGTAAAGATATAAGCCGCAAGGGAGTGCACTGACATCGGTTTGCACATCTCTGCTTACCATGACTTTTGTGCCGCACGGAGTGTATAATTCCAACAAAAAGCCTTTGCAGTCACCGTTAACTACAAGAGTCTTACCGAGAATGTTAATTCCGAGACTCGGCTCACCCATCGTCTGCTCGATGCCGGAGAGCGAAGCCTTTGGATAGCGCCAGATTCCGCTATCCTTAAAATCATATTGCGACGGATGATAGAAAGCCGCATAGATGTAATCATCGTCTGTCTGGAGCGCTACCGGCCAAAGATAGACGCCCTTATGACCGTCATACAGAGGCATGCCGGCTGTTATATCCTCCCAGCTCTCGCCGAAATCAGATGTTACAAATATACCGTTGTTTGCTGTGCCTGCCACGAGTATCGACTCGTCGGATGCAAGTCCGCGTATATTATTATGAACGAAGTCTGTTGGTCGGCCTACCGCCTCCCAGGTGACGCCGTCAGAAGTCTTTTCAAGGAAATTTACATCAAATGAATCATTAGGCGTACCACGCCCGGCTACAAGATGACCGCGATGCACTGTAAGCAAAGTCAAGAAATTTGTTTCCTCGCGAGTCACCACCCAACTGTCTTCTTCCTCATCATAGCGATAGACGGTGTTTATGCCAAAAGCATACAACGACCCATTGAAAGATAATATATTATAGAGATAATCCGACGTTATCACACCTTCATCCTCTATTTCCATGCCCTCGCTTGAAGTTCTATGCCAACTGTCTCCCATATCGTCTGTGTACATTACGCCCATATACACAAAATTTGCGATGTATATCCGTCCGCCGTGTTCCACCATTCCATAGCAGTCACATGACTCAATGTCTCCCCATGGTATATCTTCAAGGTAATCTTCACAATAGAAAATCTCGTCCCACTGACGGCCGCCATCGGTCGAACGTGCTATGTACCCACCCTCGCCCAAGGCAAAAATATTGTTTTCAATCTGTTTGAATTGGGTATAATGATGGTCTGGCACATCAGCTTTCATCCAGCTATTTCCATAATCTTCAGATACATATATTCCACCTTTTCCACCTGATATCTTGTCAGCGGCAAGCATTACTCCTTCTGACGTCAGTAAAAAGGCTCGCGCACATGACAGCTGTAACACTTGTTCCCAGCGAGCCGACATTTCCAATGGCATAACCAACATTGCCATTAGAAATACAATTTTAGAGAGCAGTCTGATTTTTTTCATAGGGACTATTTATATTTGATGTGCCAAAATTAATAATATTCATCCTTATTTACAAACAAAACGACAGCATAAAATCGCATAGGTTGACATTTTTCCAGAAGCCGTAGTAAAAAAAGCATTACGCGCCCTTTGCTGATTAACTAAAAATATTATATCTTTGTGTTCGAGAGGACGCGACCTCTCTGTCATTATCTGTTACATTGTAATATTTCACCTCATCATGACCGACCATAAAGATAACTTCGCTGCTAAATGCTACGACATCTTCGCCGCATCGACTCGCGACTATCATAAGACCGACAATGTCGACGCTCCGTCGCCTAACCCATACGCCCCATCGTCAATCGAGTATACGCTTTACGCCAAAAACTGGATTGACGCCGTGCAGTGGCATCTTGAAGATATCATCCGCGACCCGGAGATTGACCCCGTCGAAGCCCTTGCGCTTAAGCGCCGCATCGACCGATCAAATCAGGACCGCACAGACATGGTCGAAGAATTTGACTCCTACTTCCGTGATAAATATAACGATGTGACAGTCCTCCCCGACGCCACCATCAACACCGAGAGTCCGGCTTGGGCGCTTGACCGGCTCTCGATTCTTGCCCTGAAAATATACCACATGCAAGCTGAGGTTGACCGCCCCGACGCAAGCGAAGCCCACAAAGCAAAGTGCGCCGCCAAACTCGCTGTGCTCACCGAGCAGCGCGCCGACCTCATTTCTGCCATTGCTACACTTCTCGACGACATTGCAGCCGGCCGTAAATACATGAAGGTCTATCGCCAGATGAAGATGTATAACGACGCTGACACCAACCCGGTGCTATATGGCTCGAAGTAGCCGCGCCGGCAATGATAAAGGCCTTATCAACGTTGCTATAGCCCGATTTTCGGCTATAGGCGACGTTGCCATGACCGTGCCAGTCGTATATAGCGCCTGCCGCACCTACCCTGACATCCGCTTTATATTTGTTACCAGGCGCACCATGGCCGACATATTTGTCAATCCTCCGGCTAACCTCAAAGTTATAGGCGTTGATGTCAAGACCGACTATACAGGCGTAGCAGGCATGAAACGCCTTGCTACAGAGCTAAGCGACGAATACGAAATTGATTATTTCGTCGACCTCCACAACGTGCTCCGTACACGCATGCTGCGCATCTTCTGGCGCATTAAGGGCATCAAGTCAAGCGTTATCCATAAAGGAAAAATCAACAAACACGCCCTCACGCGCCGCTATCGCAAACGCCTCTTTCCGCTCATCTCACAGCGCGCTCGTTATCGCGAAGCATTTTTCAAAGCCGGACTGCCGGTCAACAGTCATTTTGACGGTCTCTACGGTGGCCGAGGTAAGTCTAATCCTGCCATCTTCGCCGCAATAACCTCTCCTAAAAATCCGGGTGAAAAATGGGTAGGGGTTGCTCCCTTTGCAGCACATAAGGGTAAAATTTACCCGACCGAACAGATGGAGCGTGTCTTAGAACTCGTCAAAGCCCAATGCCCCTCTACTCGCTTCTTTTTCTTTGGTGGCGGAGGCGACGAGCAGGCTACCCTCCAGCAATGGGCCGACCGTTTCGAGGGCTCGGTGTCGCTTGCTGGTAAAAAATACGGCTTCGCCGTCGAACTCGCCCTAATCAACCATCTCGACACGATGATTACCATGGACTCTGCCAATATGCACCTCGCGTCCATCGCTTCTGTGCCCACAATCAGCATCTGGGGAGCCACCCACCCCTATTGCGGCTTCAAAGGATGGCAGCAAGCCGACACTGACATCATCCAGTCACCGATGACTTGCCGCCCATGCTCGGTGTTCGGTAACAAACCGTGTCACCGTGGCGATTACATGTGTCTGAAATCTATCGGCTCAGCAGTCGTGGCAAAAAAAGTCATCGACAAACTCATGGCCGACAATAATCCTAACTAAAAATATGTCTGACGACTTCGATATACGACAAAGCTCCACTTCTGGTTCAGCCGA
>CAMWQZ010000117.1 GCA_947176515.1 uncultured Bacteroidales bacterium
TGCCGGACACTGGGGAAAACATATCCCTGATGAAGTTGCTGATTGCAGCGCTACGTCATATTTCTTTGCTGATTATCTAAGTAAAGTTCTCGACGATACTCCTGTCGGAGTGATAATTTCCACCTGGGGTGGCACTTCCGTCCAGCCTTGGCTTTCCCAATCTGCAGCAGAAGAAGCCGGACTTGACATAAGTGCTCTAAACCCATCTGTCGACCTCTCTACGCCTGACGTTCTTAACATACCATCCACATTATATAATGCAATGGCGGCTCCCATATTCCCGTTCACCATAAAAGGTATGCTTTGGTATCAAGGCGAAAGTAATTGTTCTGACCCAGAACTTTACGAGCGGCTGATGCCTAAATTCGTAAATTGTATGCGCGAAGGTTTCGCATTAGGAGACATCCCGTTTTATTACGTTCAGATTGCTCCACATGATGGCTACGGCGACTTATCAGACAATGTTGCGCGTCTGCGCCTCGCGCAATCCCATCTTACGAAGCAATTGCCAAACTGCGGTATGGTTGTAACTCTGGATATCGGTAATAAATACTGTATTCATCCCACCGATAAGAAAACCGTCGGCAAACGCTTAGCTTATTGGGCTCTCGCTAAGGATTACGGTAAAAACGGATATGCCTATTCCGGCCCAATATTCGACCACATGGAGTGGGACGGAAAACGAGCCCTACTCTATTTTTCCAATACTGGCGGTGGTGTCAGCCCTCTCGAACAAGCTCTTGATGGTTTTGAAGCTGCTGGCGAAGACGGCGTCTTCCATCCTGCTCGTGCCATAGTTGAATGTGAAACAGGTACTCTAAGTGTCTATTGCGACGAAGTTGGAGAAATCAAAGCCGTTCGCTATGCTCATTCATCATGTCCAACCGCCTCACTTTTCGACAACTTCCAACTACCAGCCTCCCCCTTCTCCACCTCTGGCACCCTGGATTAAAATGTACCCAGACTGACACCATTTAGACAAGCGGACTCCTTAAGACATAGCAACAAGCACAAGTGAGCGACCTCACGGGCGCAAAGACTTGTCGTGTCAATTGCATTTATCCTTATACCCTCTCGACATATGACCCTCGGCGATTCACCGATTAATATAACATTTTCAACATTAACATTATCATCCATCGCACCACCAGAATCAACCACCATAACATCAATTCCTCCCCATGCCTCCGCGATATCATCTACGACCGAGCCCCTAAAACCCCTTGGATAATGGCGCGCTCCGCTTGCCTGAGCTAAGTTTCGCCCGGACTTATCATCACTAGACACAAACGCAACTTTACATCCCGCCTCACGCAATCGCCTGACAACAGCTGTACCTATTTCCGTGCTTGCATCGGTTACAAACACTCTTAGTTGGTCTATTTTAAACGAAACCATACCGGGTCGCTCTCCTATGGGCGACAGTATGCGTGGAGTCTTCAATGACGTTCCACGCTTATGTTCTTCCATCTTTTTCTCGAGGTAATTATCAGCCATGATAGTTTGATTTTGGTGCAAAAATAACAATAAATCTCTTATAGCAACGTTTATCAACTGATGAACTTGCTTAAAATCATATTAACCATCATTGCGTTTGCATCTTTGACGCCTGACGTGTATGCTCGCGACTTCAACGACAAACTGCTTAACCGCCCATATGCTGACCTCCTCCGTTGGCACCTCGGATTTTCGATTGGAGCTCACGTTGAAGACATTCGTTTCACTCATAACGGATTTGTAACTGAAAATGGCGAAGAGTGGCGAATAGATCAGCCTGAATATCAGCCGGGCTTCTGTGTCAATGGTCTGATTGACTTCCGTTTAAACAACTATTTTTCTTTGCGTTTTTCTCCTGGCATGTACTTCGGCAGCCGCGACATACGCATGGTCAATCTCACTGATGGCGCAAAAGAACGCCAAAACATCAAGTCGACATATGTCGTTCTTCCATTTGACTTGAAATATGCCGCTATGCGCTACCGCAACTGCCGCCCATATATGCTCACAGGCGTTATGCCGGCTTTTGACGTTGCCAAGAAGCGCAGTGACTTTATAAAGACAAAGGCTTCTGATTTTTATGTTTCTTTAGGCTTTGGATGCGATTTCTATCTGCCTTATTTCAAATTCATCCCCGAAATAAAATTTTGTCTTGGCATGAGCGATATTCTCTGTCATGACCGCCCGGACCTCGAGGATGACCCTATTAAGCTAAAATTTACGCAGTCGGTTAAAAAAGCTGTTTCAAAAATGATAGTTCTGACCTTCTATTTCGAATAAAACAATGCAAAAAATCTACCGTCTCTTAATTTCAATGACAATCGTCATGGCAGCGTTGTTTTCTTCGTTTCGCGCTGTGGCTCAGACTGACGCCCAGTTTTCGCAGTACTATGAAGTGCCGTCTTACTTTAACCCATCTGCGATTGGTCAGACTGACTTTCTCCGAATAAGGGGAGGCATGCGCATGCAGTGGGTCGGCATAGATGGCGCTCCGCGTGATTTCGTTGGCACAGCTGACATGCCCCTCAAACTACTTGGCAAGCGTTTTGCGGTTGGCGTACTGTTTGACACCGATAACGCCGGCCTATACAGTGCGCTTAACGCTGGAGCACAGATTGCATACTCTCGCAAACTCCTCGGAGGTTTAATAACCGGAGGACTCCAGATTGGTTTTTATGATCAGGGATTCAAGGGCTCTAAGGTCTATATCCCTGACGATGATGACTATCACGATAGTAACGATGATGGTATCCCCAATCAGGACGTGCATGGCACAGCTCTCGACCTTGCATTCGGACTATGGTACACTCACCGCTACTTCAGCGCCGGACTCTCGGCCACACATCTCACCTCGCCGACCGTTACTATGAATACCGAGACTGCCTCAGGAGGCAGCTCAACTACAGAAAGAGAGTTTCAGTTCCAGGCCAAACGAACCCTATATTTTACGGCCATGAGCAATATTCCGATAAATAACACGTTATTTGAAATAGTGCCATCGGTCTTAGTCAAGAGTGACTTCACTTTCACCACCGGTGAGGCGACAGTGCGTTGTCGCTACGACAAATTTCTGACATTCGGCCTCGGATATCGCTGGCGTGACGCCATTGTGGCAACAGTTGCCGCCGAGTTTAAAAACATCTTCGTCGGCTATAGCTACGATTACGCAACTTCAGCCATCGCTAAGGCGTCAAGTGGAAGCCACGAAGTCTTCGCCGGATATCGCATGAAAATCGACATGTCAGATAAAAACCGTAATCGGCACAAAAATATACGTATAATGTAGATAATCACTACCGACTCAGATATATGAATACAAAGACAAATATTTTCCTTGCCTGCTGCGTGACCGCTCTCCTCGGAGCCTCTTGCGCTACCGGTTCTCATAGCGCCGCAGGAGGTGAAGTCACTGGTGTGTCAGCAACGTCTTGGGCAGAACCAACGCCTTACGGCATGGTCCTCATCAACCGCGGCTCCATCGAAATGGGTCCCCAGAAAGCCGACAGCGCATGGAATCTTCGTGCTGACGCGCGTGGCGTGTCTGTCGACGGCTTCTGGATGGATGAAACCGAGATTACAAACAGCAAATACAAGCAATTTGTATTCTGGGTGCGTGACTCTATCATCCGTGAACGCCTTGCCGACCCAGCCTACGGTGGTAACGAGGACTTCAAAATTGAGGAAGACCGCGATGGTAATCCTGTAACCCCTCACCTCAACTGGAATAAACCTATCCCTTGGCGCAATCCTAACGAGGACGAGCAACGCGCTATCGAAAGCGTATACCGAACCAATCCTATCACCGGTGTACGCGAACTCGATGCCGACCAGCTCAATTATCGTTACGAAGTCTATAATCAGACCGAGGCCGTAAAACGCAAAAACCGCCTTGACCCACGCCGCCGCGAGTATAACACAGACCGCCCCGTGCCGACTGAAGTACCGGTTATCTCTAAGGACACCGCTTATATCAACGATGACGGTGAAATCATTAGAGAAACCATCACTCGCGGTCTTACCGGTGACTATGATTTCTTGAATACCTATATTGTTAACGTATATCCCGACACGACTGCCTGGATTAACGACTTCGAGAATGCATATAACGAGCCATACGTTCGCTTATACTTCTCTCACGGCGGTTACAACGAATACCCTGTCGTTGGCGTAAGCTGGGAACAGGCTAATGCCTTTGCCAACTGGCGCACAGACTTCCTCCGCCGCTCGCTTGGTCGCGAAGGAGTTTACGTCGAGCCATATCGTCTGCCGACCGAGGCAGAATGGGAATATGCCGCACGTGCCGGAGTGACTGACAACATGTACCCTTGGGACGGTGACCTCACGATGAGTGACGACCGCGGATGCTTCTACGCAAACTTCAAACCACAGGAAGGCAACTATGTTAAAGACGGCCATGTGATTACATCACGCGTCGGCACATATGCCCCCAACGACTTTGGCCTATATGACATGGCCGGTAACGTCAGCGAGTGGACTTCTACAGCCTACACTGAGAGCGTCGGCAAGCTGACATCTGACCTCAACCCTGAGTACCGCTACGATGCTGCTAAAGAAGACCCGTACAAGATGAAACGCAAAATTATCCGTGGCGGCTCTTGGAAAGACGTAGCCCATAATATCCGCTCTGACCTCCGTATGTGGGAGTATCAGAATGAGCAGCGTAGCTTCATCGGTTTCCGTTGCGTGCGCTCGCAGATTGGCTTTGCCAAAGGCACAAAGTCTCAGCAGAAAAACTCTAAATAATCAGTCCTCTCCTTTTAATAAAATATAACTTAACCATCAATCATTCAGAAAATGGGAAAAGTACAAGCATATCGCAACGCTGTCAGCGCATTTATCTCATCTGAGAACGGCCAGCGATTCTTCAACTTCGCATATAGTATCGGTGCGGCTATCGTAATCTGGGGTGCACTGTTCAAGATACTCCACCTACCCGGCGGTAACATGCTGCTTTCAATCGGTATGGGCACCGAGGTGCTTATGTTCGTCCTTACAGCCTTTGACCGTCCGCCGAAAGACTATAAATGGGAAGATGTATTCCCCGTACTCGACTCTCATAACGCCGAAGACCGTCCTGACTTTCAAGGCGGCGGTTCAGTTGTTATCGGAGGCGTAGCTACATCTACTGCCGTCGCCCCTGCTCATGCACGCCGCGCAGCTGGTATTCCTGACAACATCGAGCTCAGCGCCGACGACACCCGTTCACTCAGCGAGAGTATCGCCAAGATGGCTGCCGCCTCTGACCAGCTTTCACGCATGGCCGAACTCACATCAGCCACTCAGCAATACCTCGACCAGATGGCGTCTATCGCAGAAGAGATGCAACATCTCCGTC
>CAMWQZ010000118.1 GCA_947176515.1 uncultured Bacteroidales bacterium
GATTATGCTGACCTGATAATCAACGGTATTGAAAATCTGGTTACAAAATATAACCTGCGGATATTTATTGTCGACTCTGTTACACGCATAGCTGCTCTTTCATTTGGGCGCAATGCTTCCGCCGCCTATGTAATGAAGCGGCTCGTAGCATTGCAGATGCGTCTCGGTATTTCGTTGATTGTGATAGCTCGTGATGCTACTAAGGGTGTGGCTCGGTCGCTCGGCAATCTTGCCGAGGGTACTATAGAGCTTTCATCTCCCTCGGAGTCTGATAAGCCACAGACAACCCTGGTAGCTGAACCTGAATTGACAGTCGGTATTCCTGACGAATCGATTTCAGTTGAGGATAATCTATCCTCGGCATCAAGCCTCGCCAAACCGATACAATCTGGTCGTAACAAATCACTTTCGCGTCGCGACCGTCGTCTTTTGCGCCGGCAGGCTCAATCGTCGCGTAACTCCTGATTTTTTCGCGCCTCATCAAATTTCGCTTTCATCGTCGGATTGCCGCGAGTAAGCTTCTTTATGGTGAGCGCTTCAGCCTTGTCGTTGGCAAGTCGCAGATGATTTTCTGAGCTTAAGAGTGCATCCTTGATTTTTTGCAGATTGGCGATTGATTTGTCGATGCCGTCGATTGCAGCTTTGAATTTTTCGCTTGCGATGCGGTAGTTGCGGCCAAATCCTTCGCGGAACGTATTGAGTTGCTGCTCGAAGTTTGTCACATCTATGCTCTGCTGCATCAGTGTTTCGATTTGTCGCCGATAGTCAGCGCTTTTGCGTGAAGCTTGTGATAGCATTGATATTACCGCCATGAAGAATTGCGGACGGATGACAAACATCTTCGGATAGCGGTATGACACATCGACTATTCCCTCGTTGTAAAGGTCATTATCTGCTTCGAGCATTGACACGAGCACCGCGTACTCACACCCCTTTTGCTTACGGTCACGGTCAAGTTTGGCGAAGAAATCTTCATTGCGATGCTTGGTTGCAGTGGTGTCCGCCTCATTTTTCATCTCAAACATTATTGAGATATACTCCACGCCGTCAATGTAATCACGATAAATGTAGTCGCCTTTTGAGCCTTCGCTCGCGTCATTGTCTTTGTCAAAATATGCGTTAGGGTACATCATCGCCCTTACGCGATTAAATTCGTTCTGGCAGTGGATTTCGAGCGACTCACCAATCATCTTGGTCGACATTCGCGCTTTCATCTCCTTGTAATAGTCAATTAGCTCCTGCTTTTGTCTGATTTCAAGCGAGTGCTGCTCTTTAAGGTTATTTTCGCGCTCTATGGCTTTATTGCGTTCGTTGACTGCTGAGGTGCGCAATTCCGCTATCTCATTGTCTTTCTGTCTTAGTTTTTCTGCGTTTGCCTGACGCTCTTCGAGTACGGCTATTTTTCGGGTGTTATCGCTTTGGGCGACTATTGATTTTAACTTTTCAATCTCTGAGTCGCGTGCCGCAATGGTTCGGGCAAATTCAGCATCCTTGTCGCGAGCCACGCTGTCGAGTTTTTCTTTAGCTATAGCGAGCTGCGAGTCACGTTTAGCTATCGCGACGTCTTTTGCGTTCAGCTGTTTGGCGAAATCGTTTTCCGCCTTTCGTTCACGTGCCTGATTTTCCAGGCGCATGCGTTCTTGCATATCTTCTATGCGCCGCTTCACTTCATCTTCAAACGCTGCGTTACGCACTTGGTTGGCAAGCGACTCAAAAGTGTCTTCGTCTACTCGAAACACATGTTGGCAATTGGGACATTTTAGTTCTTTCATATGTAAGTTTCGATAATTAGTTTATATTAAGATTCGCGACTGATTTTAGCAAGATTCAGACTTGCGAAGATGGAGTTATGGGGTGCCATAATAACTGATGAGTAAGTTTGAATATTGCAATATCAGACCGAAGTTTGATATAAACTAATTGTTGAAACTTACTTATGACAAAGTTAATATTATTATCGCAAAAAATCAATGCAGCAATCTTATGATTGCGTGATTTGCCCGGTCAACCGCCGTTGTATCGAGAGAGGCGAGATAGATTCTTGTCGTATTCTCGGTCCTGTGACCCATCCCGGCGCTGATTATTGATATCGGCACTCCCTTGTTGTGGGCTATCGACGCCCATGAATGACGGGCGCAGTAGAGTGTTAGCGGTGTAGTCATTCCAATCATGCGTCCGAGTGTTTTTAGATTATGATTAATCCTATAACTTACATTCCGGTAGGCTGAGCGTGATTCCGCATCGGCGTTTGTGAGTATTGGCAGTAGAAAGTGGCTGCTGAAATGGCTGTAACGCTTTACTATGCTTTCCATCTCGTGAGTCCACTTAATAGTAAGTATTTGACCGGTCTTATGACGGCGATAGCAGATGGTGTCGCCGCAGAGGTCACTTTTGCGTAGATATGCCATGTCAATAAATGACATGCCGCGCATATAAAAACTGAGCAGGAATATATCGCGTGCATATTCCAGCGCTGGTCTTTTTGTGAGATCCATATTTTTTAGATTTCTGACATCGCAAAGCGGCAGCGCTCGCTTTATAGTTTTGTCGACTCCCGTGTAAACTCGTTTGAATGGATATTCTTGCTTCACAAGATTGTCATCTGCAGCCCTGTTATAGACGGCGCGCAGTATTCGCAAGTAAAATGAAACAGTGTTTGGTACCAACCCTTTGTTGAATAGATAGCTCTCATAGTATTCAAAGATTTTAGATGAAAGCAGTCTGATGTGAATATCCTTGCCGCGTCTGAATCTCATAAAGCTGTTGAGTGCTGATTGGTAAGTCTCCGATGTCCGGGTGCGGCCCTTTTCCTTGAGAGACATGATGAGTTTTAACATGAAATTCCTTATGGTATAGTCTTTAAGATAGTGTTTGAAATCCAATGCTATATCGTTTGCTGAAAACGATATGCCGTTGACTTCAAGTTCATAAATTATGTTATGGAGGCGTTCGATGTCATATTGCACGAGTGACCTTATATTCTGCGGCAATCGGCTTATCGATGGCTTGAACCCTAATTTAAGGTCTGGTGTAAATGTGATATCGCTGACAATTGAAGCTCGACTGCGTCCGTGATTGATTATATAAACAATAGTGATCTTGTTTCGATCTGACGCAGGATAGATAAAATCGATGTGAACAGATGCCATAAGTAACTTTGTTTTTTTCGCAAAAGTTACTATAAATTGGCTAATGTGGCAATTCGATGTTTCTCTTTAAAAATGCCCTGAAATAACGGCTGCGATCGCTTGTTTCAGCTATGATTCTGTCTACTTGTTGCATAGTGCTGTCAAATATAAGATTTTTGTCAGCGTATGCGATAGCCTCGTTTAGTAGTTTTAACGTCCCGTTGATTAAGGTGTCAGAGAAATTCTTGATTTTTTTCTGTTCGACGAGCATATTGACGGTGAAGAGGTACAGGTCTCTCACGCGCTCTGCCCCGGGATTGAATGACTCAAAATTTTTAATTGATTTCCTTATTCGCGATATTCGGGCGGTCGACTGGTGGTATTTGCCGCGTATGATTTCCTTTGTCAACTCGCGTGTGAAACGTTCATAGAGTTTTTCGACATCAGGCACAGTAAAGAAATCGAAATATTCCTTTATGGTTTTATTCGACGAATAAGCCGTCAGCACGACATCAATAATTTGCTCGCGCGACAGCCCCATCAACTCCTTCTTCAATGCAATCTTCGACATAATCCTATTTGTTAATATCCCATTGCTTGGGAGAGTTTTTGGACTGGCGGGCCTATGGTCGGATTGCGTGATTGATTATATTGTGAGCCCCGGCTGTTTAGCACTTGATATAATATTCCACCAATGTCAATCCCTATTTTGTTATTTTTAGATACCCGGAAATACGGTCTCACTATTGGTTGCGCCTCTATGCGGTTGGTCATCATTGACTGATAGCCTTGCGCACCGACTTCTACGCCAAACCGTTCAGAAAACGAATAATCAATATAGCCTCCAAAACGCGGTATATTTACATATCCTGCCATCGCTGGATTATTCATTCTGACTCCTGAATGATATTCGCCGAAGACGGTTGCGCTAACTTTTTCACTGAACTTATACGTTAGCGCTCCGCCAAAACCATAAGAAGTCTGCAATCCGTTGAAGTAACCATATTTTGTGGCGACGCCATATACGTTGACATTCAGGTTCCCGAAATTTTGCTCTACGTTTAAGCTGCCTGAATTTATAGCCATAAGTCCTGGCATAGTTTGTATTCCACCGGCAGCATATAAGTGTCCGTTTCGCCACGATGAAATGCGCGCCACGCCTGGCGTAATATTTGTATTGATTTTCGGCAACTGAAAAGCAGATGTATCTGTAACGAATTTATTTCTTAGGTCTGGCTGTGAAAGTTCAGAAAACTTGCGGTCAAAATTTAAATAAATATTCGTTGAGTCAATCAACCTGTCAGTGCCATGTTGATATGAAACAGCTATACTGTCAGGCGTTTCCCTCTGTCCGACAGCTACAAATGGAAGTAAAGCCAATGATAATATAATAATTGTCCGTTTCATATCATTGCAAAGATAACTAATAATACTTCAGTAGCAAAATCATTAATAAAAAAAGACTCCGACGCGTGAGGGCATCGGAGTCTCCAGAAAGTGAAATTTAAATTACTTGTTTTCAGTTGTGTCAGGTTTTAGCCATTTGTCAAACCAGCGGAAGAAAAGGCGCTGCCACATGATGGCGTTCTGCGGTTTTAGAATCCAGTGGTTTTCGTCGGGATAGATAACCATTTCAGCAGGGATGCCGCGAAGCTTGGCTGCGTTGAAAGCTGCCATGCCTTGTGAGGCGAGGATGCGGTAGTCATATTCACCGTGGCTAACCATAATTGGAGTGTCCCATTTGTCAACAAAGCGATGGGGCGAGTTGGCAAAAGTGCGTTGGGCTGCCGCATTGTCTTTTTCCCAATATGCGCCTCCCATATCCCAGTTGGCAAACCACATTTCTTCAGTTTCAAGATACTGGGCTTCCATGTTGAAGATACCGGCGTGAGCGAGCAGCGCAGCGAATCTATGGTCATGATTACCGGCGAGCCAGTAGATAGAGAAACCGCCGTAGCTTGCACCTGTCGCACCGATATGCTCACCGTCGATAAACGGTTCCTGCTTCATATAGTCAACAGCTGCGAGATAGTCCTTCATATTCTGGCCCGGGTAATCTTTAGAAATCTGCTCAAGCCATTCCTGTCCGAAACCGGGGAGGCCGCGGCGGTTGGGAGCAATCATTACATAGCCGTTTGAAGCCATGAGTGCAAAGTTCCAGCGATAGCTCCAGAACTGGCTGACAGCCTGCTGAGGACCACCTTGGCAATAAAGGAT
>CAMWQZ010000119.1 GCA_947176515.1 uncultured Bacteroidales bacterium
ATTATATAAAATTTGTGAATGTATTCTAAATTAACTATGATTTTCACCATAAAGTTTGGTCAAATGTCAAAAAGTGCGTACATTTGCATGTGTGTTTTTCATAGTATTAGATTAAGATAAAGGTTTAAGGAAAAGAGTTGTCGTGAGACAACTCTTTTTTATTTGGTTAAAATCAGTGGGATAGGGCTTATAGGGCTAATTGGACCAATAAGGCTAATTGGGCCTATAGGGCAAATAAGGCAAATAAGGAGGGATTTTGGGGCTTTGTGTAGAACTTTAGGTGAGAAATCTTTGTTTATAAATCGTAACAACACTTAACAATAAAAAGATGAAGATAGATAAATTACGCACTATGATTCTGGTAGTTGTCACGATGATGATGACTGTTTTTTCGGCATGCAAGGGCTCTGAACCCTGGGACGAACTGCCTGAAAAGATTTCCAATTTTGTAACTCAATATTTCCCAAACACGGGAATTGATAATTTTTCGGAATCATCGACGACATATCATGTCAGAATGAGTAATGGTCCCGGCCTGACATTTAATAAGGATTGCGAATGGGAAGCAATTAATGGCTACGGAATGCCGCTGCCTCAGGTTCTCCTTTTCGACCAGCTGCCGCCGGCTCTTTATAAATATCTTGAGGAAACTGAAAATCTCGGTAATGTGTTCAGCGTAGAGCGCGACACGACAACCTACACGGTCGTATTGCTCAACTCGACCTTGAGCTATGACATCCAGACACAAGAAATCACAGGCTCTGACCGGCCAAATTCATAGGCGTTTTCTGGAAACGCACCGAGCCGCCCTGAGTCGGAAAATTAACTTTGAGTATAGCGCCGTCAATTATGTCGGCGCTTGTTTCATATATTATCTTTGACCCAAATGCATCATACCACACCAGGTCGTAGTGATTGACGAAGATAGTCGGTATCAAACGGCCTTTTAGCATAAGAGGCTGCCAGCGCTTAAGGTTAGCTGACGTGTCGCCGGAATTGCCCATATAGAGGATTTCGATAGTGCCGTCGGGGGCGGTGACGGTAGCAAGCATATAGTTTCCGCCAAGGTTAAGTTTGCGTAAATCTGTATCGCGGTCAAGATAGCGCCACAGGCCTTCTGCCGGGTTGTGAGAGTCTGCTAAGATTGTTTTAAGTTGATCGACAGAGTTGATAAAGGATGATTTTAGAGAATCGCTCTCGGTGACGAACATCGAGAGTCGTGAGAGCCTCAGTTTGGAATCAGTCGATGCGGAAATATATTTTAACCCCTCAGTTACGACCGGGAATGACAACAGCGGCGCGCGCTGACCAAGCGAGAACGTTGCTCGGTCATCTTCAGGATTTTTGGTGAGAGTCATCGACCATGAGTCGATGGTTGGGTCAATATCCTTCACTATTTCATAATCAGAGAAATTTGCAGTGAGGCGGTCAGCGGCAAAACTGCTGACGCTGACTGAGAGCGGAAGACCGTAAAGCACATCGTCAGATGACGAGCCAATGCGGTTGGCATTAATTATCGTAGTCGAACTATCGTTATATGTCAGGGTGACAGACCACGACGCATCGCTGCAGTTGCGAGGAATCTCGACACGATAATGATAATCAATAGCATTGAACAATGGGGGCAGGGTATCGGTAGCTATGATGCCCGAGGGGAGCGCGACGGCCGGAGAGTTGTAAATCTCACGCGACGGAGCAGATAGGGAAAAGGCCAGAGATAAGGCGGCAATAATTATCAGCCTATTCATGACCGAGGAGTTTTATTACCTCTTCGGTAAAGGTTTCATCATCTAAATCCCACGGCAGCCAGTGAATAGGGAAACCGCGACGCTCCATGCCTCTGAACCATGTCATCTGTCTTTTGGCAAACTGATGGATTGCAATTTCAAGCGCGGCGACCATTTCATAGAAACTTAACTGACCGATGACATGCATGGTGATAAATTTATATTCAAGTCCGTAATATATCAAATCATCAGGCGAGATGCCAGAATTAATCAGAGACTTCACCTCGTCAATCATGCCGGCCTTGATTCTTGCATGAAGGCGGTCGGAAATCCGTTTGCGGCGAAGGTCGCGCGGAATGTCTACGCCGATGGTCAGAGCGTCGGTCAACGGAGTAGGTTGGGCGTTTTGTGCCGCGTCGGGATGCTCGCGATAATAGGTTTCGATTTCGATTGCGCGGATGGCTCGCTTGGCTGTGTCGACATCGGTTGAGTTATGGAGCGTCTTCATGTCGGCGAGGATGCCGGTCAGTTCTTCAAGCGACTTGCCTTCGAGCTGGCTGCGCAACGCTTCGTTAGAAGGGACTTCTGGGAGATGCAGTCCCTTGAGCGCAGACTCAACGTACAACCCCGTGCCACCACAGACTATCGGAAACTTGCCGCGCGACTCGATGTCATGCCGCGCGCGGTCGAAATCGCGCAGGTACTCATAAAGATTATACTTATATCCAGCCGGAGCGATGTCGATAAGATGATATGGCGTGTCGCCATATTCGTCGAGGTCTTTACCTGTGCCGAGATCCATGCCGCGGTAAATCTGACGTGAGTCAGCGCTGATAATCTCCCCGTCGAGGCGGCGAGCCAAGGAGACAGCACGAGCTGTTTTACCAGAGGCCGTTGGACCGGTGATGAATAGTATTTTAGCCATAATCAGTGGCGGAAATTCTTACGCCAGAATCGACGCAGACGGAACAGGGGACGGTCTTCGTTGTTAGTCGCAATATCGAGCCAGTGGAGGTCACTATAATCGACATCCCACTTTTTAAAATCACGCAGACGGAAGGTAGGATGATAATTTTTGATAGGATAGAGACGGTGGCCCTCGCGGTCATAAGTTTTCCATGCCATCGTGATATTGTAGATGCGGCTTAGTTCGCTTACAAGCAGTGGCGTGAGCTGATGAGATTTCAGTTTGCGGTCGAGCTCGTCAATAGTGTCCCATCTGCCTTTAATCCTTAGGTCAGCCGTTTCGGCATCATCAGGCAGGAAAACGGCAAAGTGAAAAACATTTGAGCCGTTGACATAGCCGCTGTCTGAATAGAGGTATTTGGCATCGAAATCTTTAGTGTCAGCCATATTGGCAAACTCTTTGCGCGCCTCATCGAGAGAAAAATCTTCTTTACGGGGAAAGACGGTCTTAGCCGGAGTGTCGATAAGACCATCTGATTGCTCGCTAAGCAAAATCTTGTCTCCGCAGAGAACGAGGAAGCGCACAATAGTGGTCATCGGTTTGAGGGTCTTTGACGAATGGCGAGTGAGCAGGTCGTCGCTCATCGACATATAGCGAAGCGACATGTAGACCAGCGAAATCAGATAAACCGCAATCGGCATGATAATAAAATAGAACTTATCGGGCTGATTGAAGTTGACATTTATATAGAAGAAGTAATAATATACCCAATCTACGATGCTCAGCAGCAACGAAAGCATCAAGAGTAAACGCAGCTGATAGCGCGCTTCGCGGAAATAAAGCGAGGCAACCGCGCTCGAATGATGGTAGTAGCCAAATCGAGAATGGCAGTTCTGGCATATTTTAAGGCTATGACCTCTGGCAAGGAAATATACACTTACCGCGAGGGCGATAGGGAAGATAATCAGACTCGCAACATAAGGATGCTGAGGGTTGAATGGCTCGACAACAAATCTGCCTCCGAAGAACCACTCGGCATGAATGATATTGATAATCACCATAACCAGTCCCGACCAGAATAGGATAATGGCAGTTGCCCATACTATCAGCGAGCATGCGCCCATCTTGGAGTGTCCGGTGTCAGCTTTAAGTTTGGCCATCATGGCGTAAGCCAATACAAAAATGATAGCCGGAAGTATTACCTTTGAGATAAATAGAGAGAAAAACGTCACAAGAGCGATAGCGCCAAACGCTATCGCCCAGTTGTTCCAAAGTCCTCTTATGGTTGCGGTGGATATATTATGGTGTTGAGTCATTATTTCTGAGATTTCAAATTGCTATCAAAAAAGTCGAGCATCTTTGCGTAGACAACCGCTCTTGCATTGCATCCGTTAATCGAATGGTTCATGTTTGGGAAGATAAACATGTCGCAAAGCAGACCCTGAGACTGAAGGCGCGAAACAAATTCGAGCGTGTTTGCAGGATGGACATTGTCATCGGCGGTGCCGTACATTAATAATAACGGACATTTCAGACGGGTGGTTCGGTTGATTGGCGCCGATTTGAGATAACCCTCATCGTTTTGCTGGGGAGTGAGCATGTAGCGCTCGGCATAAACGGTGTCGTAGTATCTCCAATCAGTTACAGGAGCGATGGCGACAGTCGCTGCGAAAGGCGAAGCCGCGTCAGTGGCACACATCAGCGCTTCGTAGCCACCGAAACTCCAGCCGCAGATAGCTATACGATTCTTGTCGACATAGGGCAGAGTGGCGAGATGGTTGGCGGCATTAATCTGGTCGATTGTTTCATAGTGACCGAGATTCTTATAGACGAAATCAGTGAACTGTTTGCCGCGGCCGCCAGTGCCCCGACCGTCGACACAAACTACGATATAGCCTTTCATTGCATAATATGTGTCGAAGTCCATCTGCCAACGGTTGACAACGCTTTGCGAGCCAGGGCCGCTGTATTGGGTCATCACTACAGGATAGCGCTTGGACGGGGAGAAATCAAGAGGCTTGATGATATAAGCATTGAGGTCAAAGCCGTCGCTTTTGATGGTGAAAAATTCTTTTATGGGGACGCGGCCATCATAGCGGCCACGATAGGCGGCGTTGTCTTCGATTGTGCGAATTGTCTTGCCTGAAGTATTGCAAAGGGTATAGACGGGAGGAACCAAAGCAGTGCTATAATTGAGCATCATATAGTCCATAGTCGGGGTGAACGTTGCCGATGACCAACCTTTGTCGGGACTGATGGTCTGGACGACGCCTTTTTTATCAATGCGGCAAATTGTGCGGTCGAGCGGCGAGGGAGCAGCCGCCTGATAATATTGGTTGCCGAGCGCATCGCTGCCATAATAAGCCGTCACATCGAAGTCACCCGAAGTGATTTGTTTTAAGTCGGCTCCGGCGTAACTATATTTATATAGGTGTGCAAAACCGCTTTTGCTCGAAAGGAGGACGAAGTGGTCGGCTTCGTAATGAATATTCTCATATGTCTCAGGGGTAATCCATGCTGACGATTGCTCAACATAGATTGATTTTACGACTGTCGACTTAGGATTGACACTATAGATTTCCAGTCGGTTCTGGTCGCGGTTGAGCGTCGGAACAATCAGCACACCTGTTGGGGCATAGTGGATATTGGGGATATACTCGATAGTTTTGTCGGGCATATCGACATCTTTCACCTTACGGGTCTCTAC
>CAMWQZ010000120.1 GCA_947176515.1 uncultured Bacteroidales bacterium
ATGTAAGGATTTGCAAGGTCAGTAACCGTGTAGAATATATTATTTACTATTTGAGTACCGTCGACTGTTGCCTCAATGCGCAATTCGGTTTCGGTTGTGCCAGGGCCTACAGTGGCATGATACAGGGTGTCAACTGAGTATTCGACGCCTTGTAATGTCCATGTCCCACGAGCAAGAGCAGGAATAGCAACGCTGCCCGTCATAAGAGCAGAAAAAAGGAGTAATTTTCTCATTATAAGGTTATAGTTATATTGCTATTACAAATTTACAAATTTTTATTGAATACACGATAACCTATTTTGCTGATAGTACAACCAATATCTCGGATTTACTATAATTAAGGTAATTTATTGTGGTTTAAACATCAATAAACGTAGAATAAAACATCTTTAAACAATGGTCATTATAAGCATTATCTGCTTTTATTCTCATAAGCCAATCGAATATTCCCCAATAATACACTAAACCGTAGACAATATAGCTACATATTGTATCTATCCAGTAATCCCTATTAAATTTTTCCACTGTTATAGTCCTAATCAAAATAAAAGAAGATAGTATGATGGTAATCAGGAACGAATTTAATGAAGTCCAATTATACACGGTTCTTATCTGAAAAAACGAAAGAACTAACAAGAACACGTTTATAGCAATCATTATAATTCCTATTTTAGTGTAAACCAGGTGACTAATCTTAATCATAACACATAGTATATATGTAAACTATAAAAATAATCACAACCTTAATCCAATAAGTCATGCTTAATCGTTTTGTAATGAGAGTACTTGCTATTCCCCATATACACGCTATAGCACCAGTGACAAGTAATATATCCGGAATTTCATATATGTGCATTATCCCAGGACAAAAATGATATTCATAAAAAAGCTGGCAATACCACAAAAGCAATAAAACGAATATCGCAATCATTATAGCCTTAATAATATTATTAACGTTAAATATCTTATTCATTCAAATAATTATGATTAAGGTTCCTATTGCAAATTTAATACTTATATAGCTATATATCTTCATTTTTCGCTAAAATTTGATATTGCTATCTATTCTTTTTGTAATTTTGTATTAAAACATAGTAAAACATGGATGTAGTTTTAATTTCAATATTGGGTTGCCTGGCTGTGGGAGCAATTTTGGCCTTTTTATCAATGGCTCGACGCAACTCTAATTTACATAAAGAAACTGGTCGTTTGCGCGACGAGCTCAGACAAAGCGAGGAGCAACGCATCAGAGCTGAGGAGAGGCTAATGACTACAATGCAGCAGGCAGAGAAATCTGACAAAGCTTTGCGCGAAACTTTCGCAGCAATGGCAGCAGAGGCCATGCAACAAAATTCACAAACGCTCAATGCTCAAAACCGTATGCAAATTGCGGAACTGCTCGCACCGATGAAGGAGAATCTTGATAATTTCCGTCGGTCATATACTGACGCGTACTCAAAAGAAAGCGAGAAACGCGCAATGCTCGAACAGCAGTTGGGCGAGCTATTTAACCTCAACCGCACCATAGGTGAAGAAGCGCGACGGCTCGGTGATGCACTTAAAGGCAATACAAATGTGCAGGGGCAATGGGGAGAGATGGTACTTGAAAATATACTTGAACGATCCGGCCTTCTCCGCGGACAAGATTATTATGTGCAGAAAACTGTAGATGCATCTGATTCCAACGCCAGACCCGACATAGTGATTGCCTGTCCTGGCGAACGCAATATTGTTGTTGACTCTAAGGTGTCTATGTCAGATTATATGCGTATGCTTGACGCCCATGACCGCCAGACCGTGAAAGCTGCCGGCGAAGCTCATGTTGCATCAGTGAGGAAACATGTTGGCGAATTGAAACGCAAGAATTATCAAGACTTACTAAGCGGACGAAACGCCGACTTCGTTATGATGTTTATACCAAGCGAAGGTGCTTATCTTGCCACAATGCAACTTGATAACACTCTGTGGCAAACTGCATTTGACAGCCGAGTCATAATCGTGTCACCGACTCATCTGGTTTCAGTAGTAAAACTCGTAGAAATGCTGTGGCGTCAGGAAAAACAAAATCGAAACGCGCTTGAGATTGCAGAGATGGGAGCAAAGATGCTTGACAAGTTGAATAACTTTGCCGGCGAGATGACCAAGATTAAGAACAACCTTGACTCAGCCCAACGGGCATTTGACTCAGCGATGATAAAGTTTGAAGGGCGCGGAGGCCTGAGAAGTCTGAGCGAGAACATGCGTGACAAAGGCGTCAAAAGTTCACGCGAGATGCCTCCGCGCATGACGTCAGCTATTCAGTCCGAAAATCTTTCAGCTGAGTCTGAAGACGCTGACGCGCAAAATAAATTCGGCTCTTGACAGTGCCGAGTGGCAAACCTGTCTTCTCTGCGATTTCAGCGTATTTGTAGCCGCTGAGGTGCATAGAAAATGGTACACGATAGTCATCGGAAAAAGAATCTATGACACGATGAATTTCCTGGACTGCCATAGAACCGTCGGGAGTCTCATATCCTGAATCCTGAGGTAGGTTGAGGAGATATAAATCTTCGCTCGTATCGCTAACAGTCGACTTACGCGATGCCTTGCGATAATTGTTGATAAACAAGTTGCGCATGATGGTGAATACCCATCCTTTAAAGTTCACATTATCAACATACTTTTCTTCGTTGTCGAGCACTTTAAGCGTAGTGTCCTGAAGCAAATCATAAGCATCATCACGATTTGATGTCAATGTGTAAGCAAAGTTGAGCATATTATTCTGAATCTCAAGGAGCTTTGCTTGGAAATTTTTAGATACCATAGTCCATAGGTTAATATTATACGAGATACAATTAACATTCACTCACGCCTCAGAGTTGAATCTCCCGGCGAGACGCCTTTTTCCGGCTGTCTATAAAGACAACAATCACGAACCATAAATTCCCTCGGAATTATGATTTAATAACAAGCTTTTGAGGTAATAAACGTATGTTAACCGCGTAGCTTTGCGGCGAGTTTACGATGATGGCGAGCAGACTTAGCGTCCTCAACAGCATCATATATTTCGGCTAAGGTATCGTGAATTTCTGCAACATTGCCATTACGGCCAAGTGCCACCAGCAAGCGGTCGAGCGCATTGGAGTAGTCACCACACGAGAGGAAGAATCGCCCGAGCTCAAACGGCGCGCGATAATCGGACGGCTCGTCTTCAGTCAGCTTATCGAGCAAAGAGATAGCACTGTCGGCATCACTCAAAGACAATAGAGCCTGAGCTTTGCCGAGTGTCGCTGCAATATGACGCGGATAAATGTCAAGCGCCTTGTCATACTCTTTGACTGCTTTTTCGGGTTGCCATTTTTTTGTGCGTAGAGTTTCCGCCTTTTCGAAATAACCTTCGGCTATATCAAGGAGCTTTGCATCCTGAATTGCATAATCTGCCAGGAGGTCGAGATAACGTTTATCGTATCCATCGACCAATGACTGGACCTTTCGGGCAAGCAAGCGTGATATAACAGGATTTGCGATATCATTTCTGAAGCCAGTCGCCTGACATAACAATCTAACGGCAGCAGCATAGTCATTATTATCGAAAGCTTCAGAAGCAGCTCCATAGAGACTGTCGGCCTGAGCGGAATTGAGGGCGGCATCAAAAGCAGCTGTATCATTATATGTGCGACTGAACTGCTTGATGGTCGGGTTTACAAAGATATCTCGCTCATTGACTGTGCTCCGAAGGCTTATACCGCCCAATGATGTGCAACGGCTCAGGGCCACATAGCTCTGGCCGCCAGTGAATGCTCCACGACCAACATCGACATTGATACGGTTGAATGTAAGCCCCTGACTTTTATGGATGGTGAGCGCCCAGGCAAGTTTAAGAGGATATTGTCTGAAGGAGCCAATCACCTCTTCAATAACGCGGTGGGTCGACTGTTCCCATTTATATAAAATGTTATCCCAACATTCACGCTCAACTGTATATACAGATCCGTTTTCAAGTTCGACTCGGATTTCGTCGTCGGTGGCCTCGACCACGCGTCCAAGTGTGCCGTTGACCCATCGACGCACAGGGCCTACGTCGTTTTTAACAAATACTACCTGAGCTCCTTCTTTAAGCGTCAGCTCGAGATCTGTAGGGAAAGAACTTTCAGGGAACTCGCCGGTGACTTCACCGAAATATTTGCGAGTTGGAGTCCTAAGCGCTTCGAGTCGCGATTCGTTAATATGGTCAACCATATCACGACGAGTGGCGATAGTCATCGAGAATGCCGAGTTATCATCGTCGATGCCTTTAGGGTCAAGTCGTGAATTGATAGCAAGCATATCGGCCTGTGTTGGAGCGCCGATGCGTATGCGGTCAAGCATCTCGACAAACGATTTGTCAGTTTGACGATAAACCTTAGTAAGCTCAACTGAAACCAAATCCATCTCTTGGAACACACGCGCATTAAAGAAATAAGGCGTCGGATACCATCGGCGTAAAATCTCTTTCATATCCGGCGTGACGACAGGTTCAAGCTGAAAAATATCTCCGACGAGCAGCAACTGCTTACCGCCAAAGGGCTGACGGCGATTGCCAGTCGCAAAACGCAAAATCTTGTCGATAAAGTCAATAATGTCAGCTCGAACCATCGAAATTTCATCAATAATGATGAGCTCAAGATTCTTTATCAAGGTCATGCGCGGCTTGTTGAGCATCAAAAACGAAAATAATCTTTTCGGCGTAGCGAAGTCAGGGTCGTCGGGCATCAATGGCTTAAACGGCAAGTGGAAAAATGAGTGAAGAGTCTGACCTCCGACATTAACCGCTGCAATACCGGTTGGAGCAAGCACAACGAGTTTCTTGTCAGAGTGGTCAGTTATAAACCTAAGAAAAGTCGACTTACCTGTGCCGGCCTTTCCTGTAAGAAAAACCGAGCGGTTTGTCGAGGTAAGCAAGGTCATCACCTTATGGAACTCGGGATTCTCAAGATCAATACTGCCAGACGATGTTGGTTTATCACTCATTTTATAATAATAAAAGCCGAAAAAGCCACCCTGACTTTTCCGGCCATAAAGTTACGAAAAAATATGTTTAGAATTTATATCCAACTGAAAGGACAACCGAATTATGGTTCTCTTTCATGATAGCTGACGGGGCGACATTGCCATCCCAATTTGTATAAGCCTGGAACTTGCTCTCGCGGTTCTTATGAACGTAAGCCGCATCAAAATACCATCCTTTATACTTATATCCGAGACCACAAGTGATATACTGAGTCAACTTTTTATAAATCGAGAAGCTGGGGTCCGTGCCAGAAGTGAG